>CALNFG010000108.1 GCA_939792625.1 uncultured Prevotella sp. | reverse complement strand
CACTTACTACTGACGGTGTTAGTCTGATGCTTAAAGATTGTCTGAGTAAGTATCTTGAATTTTTTAAGGATAAATAATCAGTGAAGGAGGTAAAGAAATGAGCGATTGTAAAAATAAAGAAGTGTTTGTTAAACCTCTTAATGCCGATAACCCGATACTTGTTCAGGTGTTAGGTATTTGTTCGGCACTTGCCGTAACATCACAACTTAAACCGGCCATAGTGATGGGACTTGCGGTTACTGTGATAACAGCATTTTCAAACCTGATAATATCAGTGATCCGCAACACAATTCCTAACCGAATAAGAATAATTGTTCAGCTGGTTGTGGTTGCTGCTTTAGTTACGATTGTCAGCCAGGTACTGAAAGCTTTTGCTTATGATGTGAGTGTACAGCTGTCAGTGTATGTAGGACTTATCATAACAAACTGTATTCTTATGGGACGTTTGGAGGCTTTCGCCATGATGAACAAGCCGTTGCCAAGTTTCATCGACGGATTGTCAAATGGTTTGGGATATGCTTTGATTCTGGTTATAGTAGGTACTGTACGCGAATTACTTGGTCGTGGTTCGCTTCTTGGTTTCAGAATAATTCCTGAAAGTTTTTATGAAGCCGGATATATCAACAACGGTATGATGACAATGCCGGCCATGGCACTGATATTGTTAGGTTGTGTTATATGGATACATAGGGCTTATTTGCATAAAGATTAATGTTTTTTTAAGTATTTGTCAACTATGGAACATATCATAAGTTTATTTTTTAGGTCTATTTTTGTAGACAACATGATATTCGCATTCTTTCTTGGCATGTGTTCGTTTCTTGCTGTATCAAAGAATGTGAAGACATCGTTAGGATTAGGACTTGCCGTCACGTTTGTACTCCTTATAACAGTCCCCGTAGATTATCTCTTACAGGTGTATGTGTTAGGTCCGGGCTGTGTTATTGAAGGTGTTGATTTGTCTTATCTCAGTTTCATTCTTTTTATTGCAGTTATCGCCGGTATAACACAACTTGTGGAAATGGTAGTTGAAAGATTTTCACCTTCACTGTATGCTTCATTGGGTATTTTCCTTCCGCTAATAGCCGTAAATTGTGCCATAATGGGAGCATCGCTTTTCATGCAGCAACGTATTAACCTTGACCCGTCAAATTCCCAGTACATAGGCAATGTTTGGGATGCAATAGCTTATGCCGTCGGAAGCGGAATAGGTTGGACATTGGCGATAGTGGCGATGGGTGCGATACGTGAAAAAATGCAGTATAGCGATGTTCCGCGCCCGTTACAGGGATTAGGTATCACATTCATCACTGTCGGTCTCATGGCGATGGCTATGATGTGCTTTTCCGGTCTTAAAATATGATTAAAGTATGGGTGTAGGTGTTTGATTTTTGTTTTTATATCCGAAAATTATTAAAGCGATAAAAGCATGTTACAATTTATATTAACGAGCATAAGTGTTTTTCTGGCTGTCATCATTTTGCTTGTGGTGATATTGCTTATTGCCAAGAAATATCTTTCACCGAGCGGTAATGTCAATATCGTTATAAATGGAGAGAAAACAATCTCTGTTCCTCAGGGTGCATCATTGATGAGTACACTTACCGAGAATGGTATTTTCTTACCTTCGGCATGCGGTGGAAAGTCAAGTTGCGGACAATGCAAGGTACAGGTGCTTGAAGGCGGTGGCGAGATACTTGACTCCGAGCGTCCGCATTTTTCGCGTAAGCAGATAAAAGATCATTGGCGCTTGGGATGCCAATGCAAAGTAAAGGGCGACTTAAAAATAAAGGTACCTGAAAGTGTGCTTGGTGTTAAAGAGTGGGAATGCACTGTAATAAGCAATAAGAACGTAAGTTCTTTTATTAAAGAATTTATAGTTGCCCTGCCTCAGGGAGAACACATGGACTTTATTCCCGGCTCATACGCTCAGATAAAGATTCCTGCTTATGAAGAAATCGATTATAACCGTGATTTTGACAAAAAAGAAATAGGAGATAAATATCTGCCCATGTGGGAAAAGTTTAATATGTTTTCAATAAAAGCCCACAATCCAGAGCCTACGGTAAGGGCATATTCTATGGCTAATTATCCGGCAGAGGGTGACAGAATCATGTTGACGGTACGTATTGCCACTCCTCCGTTTAAGCCCAAACCTCAGATCGGATTTCAAGATGTTCCCACAGGTATAGCATCGTCTTATATATTCAGCCGCAAGCCTGGAGACAAGGTCATAATGAGCGGTCCGTATGGAGATTTCCATCCGATTTTTGACAGTAAGAAAGAAATGATATGGATTGGCGGAGGTGCGGGAATGGCTCCTTTGCGTTCTCAGATTATGCACATCACAAAAACTCTGAATACCCGTGACCGCGAGTTGCATTATTTTTATGGCGCACGTTCGCTGGCTGAAGTATTCTATCTTGATGACTTTATCGAATTAGAGAAGGAGTTTGATAATTTCCATTTTCATCTTGCTCTTGACCGTCCTGATCCGGAAGCAGACAAGGCTGGTGTAAAATATACTTCGGGATTTGTTCATAAAGTAATGTATGATACTTATCTTAAAGATGTCGATTCACCAGAAGACATCGAATATTATATGTGTGGTCCGGGGCCGATGAGCAATGCGGTGGTAAAGATGTTGTACAGTCTGGGTGTTGAGCCAGAATCTATAATGTACGATAATTTTGGATAAAGTCCGGCCTGAACATTAAATGAAGTTAAGTGTCATAATACCGGTTTATCGCGTGGAGCGCACTCTTGAACGATGTGTCAGGAGTGTGCTTTCACAATGTTATACTGATTGTGAGATAATACTTGTTGACGACGGCTCGCCTGATTCTTGTGGAGATATATGTGACAGATTTGCTGCCGAAGAATCTGTAATAAAGGTCATACACAAGGTTAATGGTGGACTCAGTGACGCACGTAATAGCGGACTTCTTGCTGCCAGTGGAGAATATGTTACATTTGTAGATTCCGATGATTTTATTGCAGAAGGTACATACTGTAATCTGATGCAGATAATCAGCACACATCCTGAATATGACATTCTTGAATACCCCGTATATGTATATTACGGAGCAAAAGACAAAGAACGGGAACTTGTATTCAATGAAAAAGAATATGTTGACAGTGTGGAATATTGGCTTGCAGGTAAGGCTTATGAACATTCATACGCTTGGAACAAGATATACAGGCGTGAATTGTTTGAAAATGTGAGATTTCCCGTAGGAAAGATTTTTGAGGACATTCATATTTTACCTCTTTTGCTTGCCAAAGCAAAAATTGTAGCAACAACGAATGTCGGTTTGTATTATTATTGCTGGAATCCGAACGGTATAACGGCACTTGCAGACGGAAAAGCCTTGGGCAGTCTGTTAGACGCCCATCTGAACGTATTGTGTGAATTAAGTCTGAGTCATAAGAATTTTGATGACTTTATTTCTTACTACATGCACGTGTTAAACATACAGTGTGATGTCTGTCGTTTGACAGGCAAAGATGCGACAGTGCCGACATTGCGGTTGAGTTTTATCAGATCATTGGCAGCTTTGTTGAAAAAGTCTGAAGGAAAGGCGGCCGTTAAGTTTATGGTATATTCGTTATTCGGAATCAAAGGTTTGTGCGCATTTAATAACCGCTTGCTGCACAGATAACATCTCTGCTGAGAATTATATATCATGTTTGTTTGCTAATATCTTGTCGTAAAAATCAGCATATTGTTTCGCAACTTTGATGTAGTCGTGATGCTTTTTTACGTATTCGGCACTTTGTCTTTTCATAAGAGCAATTGTGTCATCCGGCATTAGTATAAGTCGTTCAAGCTGTTCGTAAACATTTTGATAACTGGGCGTTACGTTGACAATCGGGTGGAGTTTGTCTTCGTTTATTATCTGGTAATTCTCTTCTTCGCCTCCACCTATGCAAATTATTCCTTTCGACATTGCCAGCAGAGCATTCATTGCCGGAGTATAGCTGTATAGTTGGTCAAGTATGGCATCACTGCCGTTCATCATCTTTTCATATTCTTTGAAAGGTACAGATTCAGCCCGTTCCAATTCCACTTTTTCCGGATATTTTTTTACTATGGCTTCGGCTGCTTTCAGCATGATGTCGGTTCCTTTATATTCACTTCTACTTTTGTTTATTCCGATGAACAGCCGTAGTTTGTGGCCATTTTTTTTCAGTGTTCCGGTTGTTTTTTGTGACTTTATCGGAAAAGGAATAAACACGGTCTTGCCACAAAAATCGTTTTTATAGCAGACCCAATATTCATACAGTCCGGCCACAATACCGTCACATTCACAAGCTATCAGCTTATTCAGCCGCTCTTTGGGTGTATTCATCCAGTCTGCCTGTTCTATTACGGCATCGGCGTTAGTTCTTGTTTGCGGTCCTATGTTGAAGTCACTGTATCGTAAGGGCTTGTCGTATGTGCATGTCTTTACCCAATAATAGTCCATGCCGAATGCACCGAGGACTATTCTCTTGTTGTGCTTTTTCAGATATCTGTAAATGCCGAACAGCCGTTCGGCTTTAAGTTCCATGAACATTGGATTGATAAGTTGCACAATGTCATATCCGGTTAATTTTGGCAGTATGACGGCAAGTCTTGCCATAAACTCTATGCCTCCTATTTTCCCGGGTTTGCGTTTCAACGATATGTCGGCAGGATAATTTTTCCAAAAGTCACCGTTTGATGCCACTGTCACTTTGTGTCCAAGTTGTTTCAGTCCTTCGGCCAGAGTCGCGTGTACGTTGCTGTATTCACCCAATAACAGTATCTTCATATTCTTTATGTTTTACATGCGGCCTAGCATGGCGCACATCAGTTTTCTGACGGTCTTGTTTTTTATGGCATTTCTGAACATTGTGTATTTTGTTGTATAATGGTTTTCCGGTAGGGGAAAGAGGTTTTTATCTTCAAGTCTGCCAATTCTTGCTTCAAGTTGTTTTACCGATTTTGTTAGTTTCATCGTGTTGTAGATATAGTCCATGGTCAGTTGGGATATGCGTCGCTTCATGGCCAGGCGTTTGTCTGAAGTCATGTTTTGTGCCACATTGTCGAGCCGTTTTATTATGCCTTCCACATCGTCGAGCCGTTTTATTATTTTTCGTTTGTCTTTACTTGTTGTTATTGATTGCGGTCTTTTGCGGTAGAAGTATGCAGTGGTGTCGACATCATACACATGTTCGGCCTTCAGCAGCAGTTGAGGCGTAAATTCTTCATCCTCGTGGTAAATGCCGGGAGTGAAACGCAGTTCGCCCATAATGTCACGCCTGAATGTATATCCCCATGCCACGGCTCTCATGTTATGACTCTGCAAGTAAGCGGTTCCGCTTGTGCATGGCGGGGTGGAATATGACATGTGTGTGCGGTCGCCGGATGTGTGTCTGAACATGACGACGTCCGGATGGGCAAATCTTACAATATCGAGACACTGTTCGTAACCTTCGCGTATCAGCCAATCGTCACCGTCGACAAACTGGATATACTTTCCTGAAGCCGCATGCAAACCATTGTTGCGGGCTATGCTCAGTCCGCTGTTTTTCTGCCGTATGTATGTTATTTTATCTTTTTGTGATGCGAGACAGTCAATAATGCTGTTGTGTGAGCCGTCATCAACAAGTATTATTTCTCTTTCCTCATTTCTGAGCGACAGATTAAGTATGCTGTCTATACATTTACCTACCATGTCGGCCGGCAGGTCATAGCATGTTACAATGAAGCTTACAAGAGGTCTGTCTTTGTTTTCCATGACGCAACAATTTATTCAATCTTATTGTCTTAAGAGTTAAGCCATTATGTTCTGTTGTTTTAAATTGTGTGTACAGCAAGATTTTTTCTTAATCTTAACTCTTAATTTAGAAACTGTTTTGATTTTTTTGTTAAATGGATTGAGGTGTATTAACAAAGAGTCATACAGCTTCTCCATAAAACAAGTTCTGTAAAAAATCAAAACAGTTTCTCAATAAGATATTCTGTTTACATCTCAATCCTTATAGGGTGGGATAAGTCTTCTTTCCATTCTTTCAGGAAGTTATACCAGTCTTTGTCGCTGTGGTATCCGAATGTTTCATTGTCGCTGCAGAATGTTATTTTGTAATGCAGTTCGTCGGTATCCGTCTTTACCACGTATGCGTAATTGTCTTTGTTTGCCGGCTCTTCGCTCACGATGTATTTTTCAGGTATACAGATACCCAGTCCCACCGTTTCGCGTTTATGTCCTACGCTGTCTTTTGCAGATACGGGCCAATCTGTACCCCAGCATCCGCGCAGTCCTTTCTTGTCGGAATATTCGGTGGAGTTTTTCACATTGATGAATCCAGTTGCCAGAAGATAATTTCCTGCTGGTTTGTTGAATTTCACATCAATGCTACATTCGCGGCGACCGGCATAGAGAGTGTACAATGTTGTCATGTCGATAGGCTCTGTACCAGGTGTGGCCGATTGCGGAGTCCATCCTTTGTCTTTCACTTCGACGATGGTACGTATAGGGCCGCGCGATATTATGCGTTGGCTGCGTTTGTCTACATCGTTGAGCATGGTTGGTTGTTTGCCGTCCCATCCGCGCAACGTTCCAAGTCCGAGTGTCGAGCCTACCCACAGCACATCGTCACCGTATTGCGTTGCCTTTTGTGTCTTATCGGGATAAAACTGTGTTTCTTTCAGTTCCAGACGCTTCAGATATTTGCCGTAAATGTCAACAGTCTGTCGGTGATCGAAATATATACGGTAGGCAACCATGTCGTTTTCAAACGCTGCTCCGTGGTGATGCAGTGTCCAGTACGGGTTTGTGCCGTTGTCAACGGTCAGTTGCGATATGTACAGATTCTGCTTGTTGCTTTCTTTTACTTTTTTGTTGCTGAGCAGCATTTCCACATATACTTGTGGCTCATAGTTTCTTGGTTTACCGTTGTCGTAAAGTGTGATGTTGAATTTTTTTGCAGATTTTTGCGCCACGTCTGTAATGAAACACAGCTCGTCCATGCGGCCGTCCTGGTCGATGTCGTCCAGCTGGCACGGTATTTCCTTGCCATCACCGGTAACCACGGCCGACTTAACATCCAATCCGTAATTTTTCAATTCAATTACTACGGGTACGTTTGACTTTGTTTTAGAATAGTCGTTGATTACAGAGATGTCAAACGACTTTTGTGCGAATGCCGGCATTATGGTGCATACAGCCAGCATGTTAGTCAGTAGTTTTTTATTCATAACATGTAAAGTTTTTCTTTATCCCTGCAAAGATAGTGTAAGCCGAGCGAAATGCAAAAGAAAAGCGAGAGAAACGAGCTTTTATTTTTTGCCGGGAAAAGTTATTTTTCCATATAAGGCAACATAGTAACGGCATTATGAGAAAGTGTTTTGATTTTTTTGCAGAACTTGTTTTTTCCTGAAACAGCATGATTTTTTGTTAATGTATTGAGCGTCTTTCCGGCCGTTTCAGATTGTTGTGTTCGACGTTTAGTCCGCTAAGCTTACTCAAAGAGCAATAGGAAAAATCCCGAAAATACATCTCAATACATTTAACAAAAAAATTAAAACGGTTTCTGAAAACTTATCTGCGTAATTTGTTGATACTCAGCGCTGTAAAAAGAGCTTGTCTTTTGGCTTCCAAAAGGTAAGCTCTTGGCCTCCGAAAGGTGACCTTTTATGAGCCAAGAGTTTACCTTTATCGGTTCATTACGTTGAAGACAGGCTGTAGATGAATATCCTCTATTGATTGGGTAGCTACAGAATAGCACTCATAATTTATCGGGAGGCGATGTCATCATATAATTTTTGCAGATAAGCCATTGCTAATGCCAACGTTTTTTTCGGATTGGGGCCTAGCATAGTGACAGGTTTATTTGCATTGATGTCATAGAAGATGTTATTATCTTCAGACACAAATCCCAAC
>CALNFG010000107.1 GCA_939792625.1 uncultured Prevotella sp. | reverse complement strand
CCTCTTCGCAGCTCTCCGCGAATAGCCACGCGCATGAAGAAGTTATTGATTGTCTATATCTATGAGAGTGTAAGTCTTGCTGCCAAGGCCTATCTTCTCCGCATAGTCAACTATGTGAGTGCCGTGCTGACGGTTGATGCGCTCGATAAGAGGCTTTGAGTCGTCACCTTCCGACGATTTGTGGTTGAACACCTTGTCAAGACAGGCCTTGTCGAGAGCCACGGGGTCGAGCGACGCCAGTATGCCCATGTCTTTCAGCTTAGGCTCCTCCGGGCTGCTGTCGCAGTCGCAGTCAACACTCATGTTGTTCATCACGTTGATGTATATCACGTTGCCCTTCATATAGTCGGCCACACCCTGTGCGGCAGCGGCCATACTCTCGAGGAAATAGTCCTGTGCCGGCAAATTGCTCCACAGTTCCTCGGGACTTTTCACCTTGCCCGCAGTGTGGATGTAAGCCTTGCCCGCACTCGAGGCCACGCCGATAGACTGGTTTTTCAGCACGCCGCCGAAGCCTCCCATGGCGTGCCCCTTGAAGTGGGCGAGGTTTATCATGAAGTCGTAGTTTGCCAGGTGACCGCCAACGATGTCATACTTTATGTGCGTGGTGTCTTTCACCGGAATCTGCATGTCGCCCTCCTCGTCCATGATGTCAACACGGGCTATCTTGTCGAAACCATGCTCCCTGATGGTCTTCCAGTGGGCGGCCGACGTGCTGCGGCTGCCGCCATACGCCGTGTTACACTCCACTATCGTGCCGTCAACCTCTTTGACAAGACGGCCTATCAGCTCCGGCTTCAGGTAGTTGTGACCGCCGCTCTCGCCCGTGCTTATCTTCACGGCCACACGGCCTTTGGCCTCCTTGCCCAACGCCTTGTATATGCGCACTAGTGCTTCGGGGGTAATCTCTCTGGTGAAATACACCTTTGATTGTGCCGCCAAGCCAAGCGACGACAGCAGCACCGCTGCCAATAACATTATTCTTCTCATCTCGCTTTGATTTTTGACATTTACTTTTTCACGTTGCAAATTTACAACTAATTATCAAGCACGCAAGTATATTATTTACCGAAATAAATACCAATATTACATTTAAACGTTTTTTTGGTTTTGCCTGTCTTGACGCCGTTCATAACGTCCTCTGTTTCAAAAGTTTACCCGAGGCTCTGCAAAAGCTTGTCTTTTGCCTTGCAAAAGGTAAGCTTTCGGCGACCAAAACATGACCTTTTGCAGACCAAAAGCTTACCTTTTGGAAAACGTCCTGTCACCTGCCTTTTCCTTATAAACCGTTTTGCTACATTCACATCAAAAAAAATAAAGCGGCGGCACCGGGCCTCATGCCCGATACCGCCGCTGATGTAAGACTGAAGTATGTCCTATATTATTTGTTGATATACTTCTTGCCGTTGATGATAACCAGACCCTTTGCGTTTCTGTTTACGCGCTGTCCTGCTATGTTGTAAGCGGGAGCGTCAGCGTCGTCAGCATTGTCTACAACCACACCGCTGATGCCTGTTTCGCCTGCAGAGAGCAGCTGAACGTCGGGCAGAGGTGTGCCGTCTTCGCCTTCACCACCAACCAGAGTTACGTCAACGGGATTCTCGCTGAAGCAAACACCGGCGAGGGTCATCTTAGAGCCTACTGCATTGAATACATAGTTGCAATAAGCATAAACCTTGAACTTGATTACGCCAACGCCGTTGCCTGCTGAAACAGCAGCTGCATCGTTGTGTGCAATCTGGATGGGCCACAAGATTGTTCCGTTGGCAGTGTCATAGTATCCGTCAGCATCAGCGGGAAGTTCAAAGTAAAGAACGCCTGCGATAGGATCGTTGTTGGGGTCCTGTCCCTCATTGAGCTGCATTGCAAACTCGTAAGCCAGACATCTACCTTCCTCAAATACAGTGTAAGCCTTGTTTGAAGAAGCCTTCTGTGCTACGTAAACATAACCGTCTTTCTTTGCAAGAAGAGTGTAGTAAGTTCCTGTTGCAGGCTGAACAAAATCCTTTGCAGGGTCTTCGCCGCCGGCACCTTTCGGGTTTGCATTACCGGTGATACCGCTAAGTTCTGTGAAATCCATAACAGTGCCGCCAAAGCTGATCTGGCCGTAGCCGTTAGCTTCTGCGCTTGAAGCCTTGTACTCATCTGCACCGCCGATTGACAGCGTGAAAGCATCATTGTCCTCAATTAAAGTTCCTGCCGGAACAGCCATGGCTGTACCCGGGTCTGCCGAGCCCTGTGCTGTCATAAAACTCTCTCCGTCAAGAGTGTAAACTGTCTGTGCGTTGACAGAGAATGCAGCCATCAGGAGAGCTGCGCTAAGTAACATCTTTTTCATAATCGTTTGTTTTTAAGTTAGTAATATAATTGACTGAAAAGTCTTTTCCGTTTTTTGTATATCTGAGAGTCGGCTCCGTGCCGGCTCTCAGATTGTATGCAAAATCTAAACTTTTATCAGGTCAGCTGACCGCCGGTTTAGTTTAACGTTCCCGTGAAAGTATTGGTTGCGGTATAAGTCCTGCGTCCGTCTTTCACTGTGGTCACAAATATCAGCGTCATTGCGCCATCCTTAACGGTACAACTGTAGTTGCCGAGCGTTGCTCCGTTATAATTAACCATGGCATATCCGCTCTCGCTGTTGCCCGAACAGTTAGCCACGTCTTTCATTTCAGTGGTAATTACGGGGGCGGCTACATTCAGTGTGACATCAACAACCCACTGTCTGTTGGGAGCCAGCACAACCGTGCCGTCGGCAAATTCCTCGCCCTGCACCTCGTTAGATGAATTGGTCAGCACCTGATGCCATGAGCCGGTATATGTTCCGGCAACTTCCGTTTCCGGATTCTGTGTGCCCGTAGCCTCATCATCGTCACTGCATGCAGTGAAGCCGAACACAACAGCCATGAGTGCCATCAATATATACAAGTTCTTTTTCATTATTCTTTAATTTTTGGTTTACTTGATTATCAGTATTAATAGCCGGGATTCTGATCCTCTGCGGTCATACCCTCGTTACTTGATATCTCGGTCTGAGGTATCGGGTGATACCACTTGATTTCTCCGTTGACGTTAGACATGTCGGCAGCACTCGACACGTAGGGGTTGTATGCCACGTTGTAACGCACGAGCTGCTTGGTGCGGCGCAGGTCCATCCAGCGGGTCTGCTCACCGTAGCACTCACGGCCGCGCTCGTCGAGGATGAAGTCAAGCATGTTGAAGTTTGAGAACTTCACGCTCACGTCATAGTTGGCGAGAGAGTTATGCAGGTCGGGGGCACCGGCGCGGTTGCGCACTGCGTTGAGCTTCTCCCATGCGGCGCTCTCGTTGCCGGCCATGTAATAAGCCTCGGCAGCGGTGAGATAAATCTCTGAAGCGTGCAGCAGCACGATGTCACGATAGCTGATGGTGTGTCCGCCCATGGTCGACGAGGGGTCGTCCCACTTCTTCACACACGGTGTCATCTCAAGTGATGTGCCCATGTTGTTGTCGCTCAGGCTCTGGTTTGTTATTTCAGGCTCGGTGAAATTGCCCTCTGCATCGAAGTTGTACACGAGAATCTGTCCGTCGAGCAACAGGTTGGCATGAGGATACTGTCCTGCGGGATGTATGCTTGCATCATAGACAAACTGCGACTTATGCTCGGTAAGATAAGCCTCAAACTCCTCTTGTGTTACGTATGACGGTGCGAAGTAAGCGTGTATCGGCAGAGTGTTCTTGTCGACGTCTGTCCTGTAATATGCGAAGTAACCGTATTGTGTCCAGTCTGCCACCGAACGGTTATAAGCGTACATGGTGGTCATGAAAGTGCCTTCCCAACGGCTGTCACCCTCTTCCCAGAGTGCCAGCGAGCGTGTGTTGAGTGCCTTGTTTGATGTGGTGTACTTCTGTCCGTTGGTCACGTCGCCGAAGTAGTGGCAGTAATATTCGCACAGACGGTGACCTCCGTCGGCCACATCGCCGGGATAACCGGCCCTGTCATACTGCACAGAGAAGAACGTCTCGGGGTTGGTGTCCTCGTTTGAGGGCAGCCACTTGTCCTCGAACGACTGCGTGAGGGCTATTCCGCTGATGGCTTCCTCGGCCATTGCAGCAGCCTTCTGGAAGTTCTCGGTAGAGTTTACCGTGTAAGTTCCTGCGGCAGCGTCGGTAAGAGTGGTGTTGCAGTCCCAGCCGTGAGCCAGATACATCTTGGCCAGCAGAGCGCGTGCCGCACGCTTGTTTACGGTGCCGTCGTGAGTAAGGTCGGGCACATCTGCACTGTTGATAACCTCGATGAGGTCGTTCTCGCAGTTGGTGTAGATGGTCTCAAGGTCAGTACGGGGATACTCGCGGTTGGCATCCTGAATGTATGTGTCTGAATAAGGCACTGCCCCGAAGTGCTGCGTCATGTAGTAGTAACCCAGCGCACGGAGGAAAAGACCCGTGGCACGATATGCAGGAAAGTCTTCACCACTGTAATAAACAAGACCGTTGGCATTGTTTATCAAGCCGGTACATGCCACATAATATGCCTCAACATCATCGTTCTCGGCTATCAGCGAATAGTCCTGGAAAGCCGAAGGTGCCTGTCCGCGGCACGGCATGTACAAGTCGGTACCGTCGTCGTTGATGTCGAGCGCGGTGGCTATTGCCTTCAGCGAGTTGAAGGCGTATGCCTGGAAGCCTTCGAGTCCCTCCTGGGTCCTGAAGTAAACCTCAGGGTCCGATTCGCTGCCTCCGGCCGACTTGTTCTCCGCCTCAAGATAGTCAGAGCAGCTTGTGGCGGACATCAGTGTCAGCAGAGCCGACACCATGATATATGATAACTTTTTCATTGTTTTCGTTATTGTTAAAAAGGTTAGAATTTAAGACTTGCTCCAAACTCCCATGTTACCGTACTCGGTCCGTCGTTCTCGGCGCCGCCGCCTGCCCACTCGGGGTCGAAGCCCTTATAGTCGGTCCATACGAACGGGTTGGTAACCGTGCAGTACAGACGCAGGCTGTTGATGCCAATCTTGTTCATCCAGTTCTTCGGGAACGTGTAACCCAGTGTGATAAACTTCACTTTCACGAAAGAAGCGTCGGTTATGCCCTGGCACTGCTCGCCGTCGCGAGAGAATGCGTAAGACGCGCTGCCGTTAAGACCGGCACTGCTGCCGTCGCTCGGGAAAGGATAAGCTCCGTAGTGAGTGGTCTGCTGATAAACAGGGTTGATGTAAGTTCCGTCCGGATTGATACCGTCGCAGTCAATCAGAGTTCCTGCGGGGATGTAGTAGTCAACGTTGAGGTGCATCCATCCACGGTCCTTATAGTCGAGGTTAGAAGCGTAGAAGTCTGAGTAAACCTTGTAATCCTGCTTTGTATAGAGCGATGCAGACAGGTCCCAGTTCTTATATCTCAAAGTTGTGGTGAGGCTTCCTGTCCATGCGGGGTCAGCCCTGAACACGCGCTTGTCCGACTCGTTAATCTGTCCGTCTCCGTTTACGTCCTCGATTATCGGGTTGCCTTCCTGCAGGCCGTAGCATGTGTTGTAATATTCATACTCCTTCATCGTAGTTCCGGGAGTAAGACCTTTTGCTATGGCGATGTCTGTGTTGGGCACTGTCATGTCACGGTCGGTCACGATGCCAATCCAGTTATAGCCGTAAACGTTGTTGATAGGCTCGCCGATGAAGAGACCGTCGTTGGGCAGGTCGTTGCCCGAGCCGTTGATGTTCTTCACCTTATTAATATTGCGTGCGAAGCTTGCTGTGATGTCCCAGTACCAGTCTTTTGTGTCGACGGGTATTCCGGTCAGCGTGAACTCGATACCCTTGTTCTGTACCTTACCTACGTTGGTGGTCATCTCTATCGGGTCGCCGTCATCATTCACACCGGCTTCGAGCGGCAGTGTGACGTCATAAAGCAAGTCTTCAGAGTTCTTCTGATAGATATCGATGCTACCGCTAAGTCTGTTTCTGAAGAAGCCGAAGTCGATACCGAAGTTGATTTCCTTAGAAGTCTCCCATGTGATGTTTCTGTCAACGATGCCGCTGGGATAGAATGCGCTGATGTAATTGCCGCCGAAGGGGTAGTAAATGTTACCGCCGGCAACGGTTGTTCTCGTAGCATAGTTGCCTACACCGGTGTTGTTACCGGTCACACCGTAAGAGAGACGTACCTTCAAGTTAGACAACCACTTTACGTCACGCAGGAATTTCTCCTGGCTGGCACGCCATGCGGCAGCCACTGACGGGAAGCAGCCCCAACGGTTTTCGGGGTCGAACTTAGACGAGCCGTCCCAACGCACGGTGGCGGTAAGCATGTAGCGCTCGTCGTAAACGTAGTTGGCACGCAGGGCGTAAGAAACCATGCTGCTCTCGCTGAACGAGTTGCTGGTGTTGGTAAGGTCGGGAGTTCCCGATGCAAGGTTGTACCACAGTGAGCCGTTGAGTACGCCCGTGGCAGCCTCTTCGATGCCTTCGCTGTCGCTGGCGGTCATCGAGAAAAGTCCCATAAGGTTGAGGGCGTGCTTCTCTGCGAACACATTGTCGTAAGTCACTACGTTGTCCCAAGTATAAGATATGCCGCGCGAAGTCTGCAGAGAGGCCACGTTTACGGGGTTACCGTCAGAGTCGGTGGTACCGGTAACGACAGAGCCGGCATAGTCAAGCACGTAGTCGGTGAACGTTCCGTCACGATAGTAAGAGAAGTTGGGCGAGAACGTAGACTTAATGGTAAGTCCCTTCACCGGGTTAATCTGCAAGTAGACGTTACCGAGGGCACGCCATGTCTGACGTCTGTGGGTATATGCCTCCATTGCGTAAAGCGGGTTGGCCGTACCTGAGAACTGGTTGTTGCCCGAGCCCATTGACTGCGAGTTGCCCGGATAATAGTTCTTATATATTTCGCCTGCCTCGTTGTAGTAATATCCGTCGTAGCCTTCGCCGGGGATGTTGCCGTTGGCATCGTAGATGTATCCGTTGAGTTCATCCGGAGTTTTTGAATAAGGCTGCATGAACGGATTCATACGGTAAGCCAGCTCAACAGCGTCGTCGTTGGCATAGTCGTTGCGGATGTAGGCAAGGTTGATGTTGAATCCGGCGCTGAACACATTGTTCAGTTTGGCGTCAACGCTACCCTTGAACGAGAACTGGTCACGACGGTCGCCACGATATACACCCTTCTCCTTGTTGTATCCGAGACCGAAGTGATAGCTTGTTTTCTGCGAAGAGCCGCTGATAGAGAGATAATGGTTCTGCTGCTCACCGTCGCGTGTTACGAGTCCGGGCCAGTCTGTGGTCTGACCGTTGAGCAGCATGTTCTTCAATATTGACTGTCCGTCAACAACGAGACCCATCTGTTCGTAGTTGCTTCCCATCATGTAGGCAGGACGTGCAAGACTGGTCTGTCCCTGCGCGTAGCCGAGGAACTTCATGAAACGGTAGTCATAGAACTGCTGTCCGTCGGTAAACTCAGGCATGCGGGCAACCTTTGACACGCCCCAATATCCGTCGTAAGAGATGGTGGGCTTGGTTTCCTTGCCGCTCAGACCTGCACCGCTCTTGGTAGTAACCATGATGACACCCGCCGTGGCACGCGAACCGTAGATGGCCGTCGACGATGCGTCTTTCAGCACGTCGATGCGTTCGATGTCCTGCTGGTTGAGGAAGTCGATGTTGTCGCAAATCATTCCGTCGACAACATAGATAGGTTTAGTGTCTGAGTTGGTTGAGGACTTACCGCGGATTTCGATATCGAAGTCACCACCTGCACGGCCTGAACTCTTCGTAATGTTCACACCGGGCACCGAGCCTTGCAAGGCTTCCATTACCGTAGCCGTACCTTTGGCCGTAATGTCTTCTGTTCCGACAGAGCTGACAGAGCCGGTAAGGTCGTTCTTCTTCATCGTGCCGTAACCGACAACGACAATCTCGTCGAGAGCCTGGTTGTCTTCCTGCATGACGATGTTCAGCCGCGACTGGTTG
>CALNFG010000106.1 GCA_939792625.1 uncultured Prevotella sp. | reverse complement strand
CAGTAACTATGTCAAGGCAGAAAATACATACGGACTGTATAGTAAATCCGCTCCTGTAATTATGCCGAAGATACAGTTGCCTAATGCTCCAATGCCTGTATGCGATGAGCCAAAAGAAGAAAAGAAAACCATTGTAAAGCGTGAAAAGCACTTGGCCAAGAAATACGAATTCCTTATTCACACCATAATTAAGCGTGTCCTCAACAATGACAAAGGTATGGCTTATCTTCATTCTCCCATACTTCAAAATGTCTTTGGAAAGGATTATAAGAAGATGTTAGATAATCTCTTTAAGATGAGCATATTGTATTCGGATGGTTATTATTCTTTGGATGAAAAGGCATACGGTTACTATTTTGCGCCAAACATAAGATTTACATATACTTTGCATCCATCTACTTACCTATCAGATTATGATGAAAAACTTAACAAATGCCTATTGCCATATCAAACCAAAGAAGAACAGGACAATAAACAAAGGCTTGAAAATGATTACTTATATTCTCGTTATAATGACAGCCTCAAATATCTTAAACTTCAATATGTAGATGAAGCTGTTGATTTTGTTACTTCGCATATATTTCCCTCTGATAAATCGAATGACTACTATGTAAGAGTGATAGACAAGTATATGGATGGTGATTTTCGTATTACTTCCATAGATGATAACAAGAGAATTTACTCCATAGCTACATCTACACCAAGATTGCTTAAACCTTTCCTTAATATCAGATATTCGTTAGACATACATAACTCTCATCCTTTATTATTTAATTCTATCCTAATGTCATACTATGATATTTCCACTTCTTTAATGGATAGGATTTACCCAATATACGAGCAAATATATATGTCCAATGTAGAATCTCATAATGTTAGGCGATTTCTACGCAAAACATTGATAACAAACAATATAGAGGAAGGAAGTATAAAATCCATCCCAATAGATGTGTTATACTATATGTACTTGACTTCAATGGGCCTGTTTTGGGATGTTACCATACCAAAAGAAATGGTGGATGAGAAGAATTTGCTTCGCTCTGATATTAAGGTCTTGATGTTTAGAGAGGTCTTTTATAGTAAGAAACTGACAGCAAGAGGCAAGGAATACGCCAAGATATTTGCAAATGATTTTCCTAATGTCTATACAGTTGTGCTTGATTCTAAGAGAGAAAACCGTACAAAGCTCGCAAATGATATGATGAAGATTGAGAGTGAATTATTCGGTAAAATCTTAGTTGAGCTATATGCCAAGAAATTCAAGGTTATTTCAATCCATGATGCCATTGTCGTGTTGGATGTGAAACAGAACGAAAAGTGTACGGAAGGAGTCGTTAAACAGGTAATGACGGATGTATATAGAAAATACGGACTGCATCCCGATATATCTGTTGACTATTATGGCAAAGAGTGCATGGAAAAACTTATGGAACAAAACAGGTTACTCAAAGACCTCATTACCGATTATGTGCTGCAACTAAAAGGATTAGCTCAAGAAGGCGATGAGGATGCAATTTCTTTGCTCAAAAAGATAGGAAATGGAGATTATGATTTTAATATAGATAAAGATGGACAACTTATGCTTCATCCCCTACACATATAAAATTCTATAGATTTTTTTTAAGATGCCCAAGTAACGAATGCTTCATAATAGTTCAATAGCAAACATCTATACTGAAAGCGAGGATACCTACCTTATTACGATTTTTATTTATTACTTTTGCAGTGAGCTAATGGAGCAATGTTGTGTACAGCATAATATATTGTAAACCACAATGTAAACCGAATATATATGAAAGAATATAACTCATTGAGTAATAATAAGAAATACAAAATGCTTTTTGTCTGCTTGGGTAATATCTGCCGTTCTCCGGCAGCAGAGGCAGTGATGAAGCAGAAGCTTGAAGCGTTTGGCCCCGAATGTGAGGACATAACGGTAGATTCGGCCGGCATAGGCCCGTGGCATGAGGGACAGTTGCCCGACAGCCGCATGCGCAGGCACGGGGCACGCCGCGGATATGACATAAGCAGCATTGCGCGGCAGATAAAGCCGGCTGACTTTGCCCGCTTTGACTATATCTTCGGCATGGATCATGAGAACATGACCGCTCTGCGCCGCATGGCCGGAAGCGAAGAAGAACGTGCGAAAGTGATGTGTGCCGTCGACTTCATGACCCGTCACCCGGGTCACGACACCGTGCCTGACCCGTATTACGGCGGAGCTGACGGCTTCGAGCTGGCTCTCGACCTTATAGAAGATGCCTGCGACGGCATAATCAGCAAGCTGCTGGCCGGCAATGGCGGACGTAATTGAGTAACAAGCGATGGAGATAAACTACAAGATACAGTTCCCCGACCTGATGAAGGGGAAGAAGATACTTTACGTTCACGGTTTCGCATCGTCGGGACAGTCGGGCACGGTGATGAAGATACGGGAGATGCTGCCCGGCGCCACAGTAGTGGCTCCCGACCTGCCGCTGCATCCCGAAGAGGCCATGGCTCTGCTGCGTGACACATGCGACACGGAACGGCCCGACCTTATCATCGGCACGTCGATGGGCGGAATGTACACGGAGATGCTTTACGGTTATGACCGCATAGTGGTAAATCCGGCTTTCCGTATGGGCGACACCATGCTGAAGCACGGCATGGTGGGCAAAAACACTTTTCTTAATCCGCGCCGTGACGGAGTGCAGGACTTTATCGTGACCAAAGCCCTTGTAGAAGAGTATAAGGAGATTACGGCGCAGTGTTTCGGCGGAGTGACCGACAGAGAGAGGAAGCGTGTTTACGGACTCTTCGGCGACGAAGACCCCGTGGTGCATACGTTTGACATCTTTGCCGCACACTACGGCAACGCCATCAGCTTTCACGGGGAACACAGAATGAATGACAAGGTGCTGCTACATTCGGTAATACCCGTTGTGCAGTGGATAGACGACCGCCAGACGGGACGCACGCGCCCGATAATATATGTGAGCATAGACGCCCTCAGAGACGCGCGCGGCAACCAGCAGTCGAGCGCAATGAAGGCTTACCGCACTCTGTTGGAGAATTATACAATGTATGTCGTGGCACCGTCGCCGACGAATGACCCTTCTTATGTCGCCGACGCAATGACCTGGATACAGAACGTGGTCAACGTGCCGGCATGGAACCACGTGGTGTTTACCAACCGCAAAGACCTGCTTTACGGCGATTATCTCATCGACCCGTCTGACAAATGCGCAGCCGCCGATTTTGTGGGCACACGCATAATGTTCGGCGACGATACGTTCAAGACATGGGAGGAGATAATCGAATTTTTCAGCCGTTTGGGAGGGCAGTAGGCTTTTGTATGACGAGGCGATGAATTATCTGTACGGACGGATACTTGAGATAATGAGGTTTCGCAGTTCGGCGAAGCCTTCCACCGTAAACAAGCTGGCCCACGAGACGCTTGTGCTTGTGTGCCATGAAGGATTGCGTGACAGCGGTCAGGCATACGGCAACCTGTTCTCACAGGTGGATTATCTCTGCCGCAGGCATCATGTCCGTCTGCCCGACCGTATCGCCGTGCAGACCATGCGCCGGCACACCAATTCGGCCGTTCCGCTTGACGACGAAGATTTTGTGTACGACATGCGTGCCCTCTGCCGCTTCGTGTCTGCCGTCACGGGCGACGATGTGCCGGGCGAGCTGCTTAGTATATTGCCGGCCAACGACAGGCCGTACGACAGCGCGGAAGGACTTGACGTGCGTTACGTCAGATGTATAGTGAGAGAGGCCGGCGGCGGGCTCGTATATGCGTCGGTGGAGAGCGGCATCGGCGGCGGACTGCTTGTGGCAGACTGCCGTGACGAAGAGTTTGCTTATCTGCGCAAGATTGTACACGACGGCATGCAGCTCAATCTGCTTGACTGCAAGCTGGTTGACGTGTCGTGTCTGGACTGTGATGTGGCCGCGGGCGTAAGCCGCGCCGTTGTGCCGGGATTAGTCGTCGTCGAGCCTGATTATCTTGTCGACATCAGTTCTGTGGCGGGATGTTTCAAGGAGTACGGTCATCATCCGCTGACATACACGCTTGAGAGAATGAGGCGCCGCGGCGTTACACAACCCATATTGCTGGGCAATCTGGCCGGAAGTGTACTCGATGATGTCGTCAACGAGGGCGATGACTTTAATCTGGCTTCAACCATACGTTCTAATTTTGGTGAAAAGGCTTTGGAGTATTGTGCCTGTAACGGATTCGACGCCGCCCGGCTGAAGCAGGACATCAGAGCGCAGGCCGCAAACATGGAAAAGGCCGTGAGCGTGATGTTCGGTGAGTACGACCGGTCTAAAGTAGTACTTGAGCCTTCGTTTGTCTGCGAAAGTCTGGGGCTGCAGGGACGTGTCGACATGATGACCACTGACTGCCGGCTGCTCGTCGAACAGAAGTCGGGCAAAAACCGCAACATCGAGACCGGACGCAGCGGAGCCCACGGCAGCGTGCAGCTTGAGCCGCACTATGTGCAGTTGCTGCTTTATTATGGTGTGTTGAGGTATAATTTCAACCTGGGCTACGACCGCACGGACATACGTCTGCTTTACTCAAAATATCCGCCGGGGCAGGGACTTGTGTCGGTCGCGTTTTACAGAGGACTGTTCCGCGAGGCCATGAAGCTGCGCAACATGATTGTCGCCACTGACTTTATGATAGCCTGCAAGGGCTTCGGCCGTGTGCTGCCGCTACTCACGCCCGAGACTCTCAACAGTGCCGGACTTGACAACTCGTTTTATCATACGTGGCTGCTGCCACGGATACTTGAGGTCACTGCTCCGCTGCAAGGCCTTGAGCCGCTTGAGCGTGATTATTTCTGCCGGATGGCTACGTTTGTCTATCGCGAACAGCTGTTGGGCAAGGTGGGCTCTCAGGAAGGAGTGAGCCGCAGCACGGCAGACCTTTGGAACATGCCGCTGTCCGGGAAAATAGAGACAGGCAACATATATGTGGGACTGAAGATAACGGGAAAAGACAGTGCCGGCGGAGGCGATGTGCCCAATCTTGTCACGTTGGCCGTGCCGGAACTGAGCGAAAGCTTTCTGCCGAACTTCCGCCGCGGCGACATGGTTTATCTTTACCGTTACCGTGACGGTGAAGAGCCGGACGTAAGGCGCAGCATACTTTACACAGGCTGCATCACTGACATTCATACTGCCGGGATAACCGTCGCACTTGCCGACGGACAGAAAAATCCGGAGATTCTTAAAGTACAGGACGTTGACGACGGATTTTGCTATGCAGTGGAACATGCCGGAACTGATTCGTCGGCCGCCGCTGCGATGAGAAGTCTGTATGAATTTGTCACGGCTCCGGCCTCACGCCGTGATTTGCTCTTGGCCCGGCGCAGACCCGTGCGTAATCCGGACGTAAGGCTGGCCGGAAGTTATAACGAGGCTTATGATGAAGTGCTGCTCCGTGCAAAGCAGGCACGCGACTATTTTCTGCTCGTAGGTCCGCCGGGCACGGGCAAGACGTCGATGGCCATACGCTTTATCGTTGAAGAAGAATTGTCAGACGCCGGTGCGTCGGTGCTGCTCATGGCTTACACCAACCGTGCCGTTGACGAGCTGTGCGCCATGCTCGACGACGCGCATGTCGGCTATCTGCGCATAGGCAGCGAGTATAGTGCCGACCCTGCATGCAAGCCTCATCTTCTTTCAGAAGCGGTGAAGACTACTCAGAGGCTTTCTGATGTGCGCGGCCTCATTACATCGGCACGTGTTATAACCGGCACCACGTCGATGATTATGTCTCGTCCGTACATATTTGATATAAAGCATTTCACGCTTGCCGTTGTCGATGAGGCTTCACAGATACTTGAGCCGGGACTTGTAGGTCTGCTGGCCGCACACAGACACAACGAACGGGGTGACAGTGTATGCTGTATTGACAAATTCATACTTACCGGCGACCACAAACAGTTGCCGGCAGTGGTACAGCAGAGTGAGCGTGAGTCGGCCGTTGACAGCCGGCATTTGCGTGACATTTGTCTTGACAACTGCCGCAATTCGTTGTTTGAGCGCCTGTTGCGCATTGAGCGGGCAGCCGGCAGTACCGATTTTGTGGGTGTGCTTCGTCGTCACGGCCGCATGCACCCTGACGTGGCCCGGTTTCCGTGTCATGAGTTCTATGCCGATGAGCATCTTCAGCCTGTCCCCCTGCAACATCAGAAAGAGACGGCACTCAACTATGCTGACATTGGCATTGACGACAGTCTTGACACGTTGCTGCGCACACAACGCATGATATTCATACCTTCAGATGACTGCCGCCGTCCCGAACTGTCAGATAAGGTCAACATCTCAGAGGCTGTAATCGTTGCCGATGTGTTGAGGCGTGTCCGCATGATGCTGGGTGACGGATTTAATCCTGATAAGAGTGTGGGCGTGATAGTGCCTTACCGCAACCAGATAGCCGTAATCCGCAAAGAGACAGAGCGTTTCGGCATGCCTGAGCTTGAGAGCATTTCGATAGACACGGTGGAGCGTTATCAGGGCAGCCAGCGTGACGTGATAATTTATTCGTTCACTGTTCAAAACGCCTGGCAGTTAGAGTTTCTTGCGGGC
Source organism: uncultured Prevotella sp. (assembly GCA_939792625.1). Taxonomy (GTDB): domain Bacteria; phylum Bacteroidota; class Bacteroidia; order Bacteroidales; family Bacteroidaceae; genus Prevotella. Next base: position 1,622 of record CALNFG010000106.1, on the reverse strand, counting down.
AGCTGCTTTAATGACGGTTCACGCCTTATTGACCGTAAGCTGAACGTAGCTCTCACCCGTGCCCGCCGCCAGATGATAATGACCGGCAACATTGCCGTGTTGTCGCGCAACGTTGTGTTCCGCAAGCTTATCGATTATGTGAAAAGCAAAGGCGGAATGGCCGGATGTTTATCTGAAAATCAATAATCTTCGGGAAACAGTTTCTTATTCATCTGTCCCTATCCAGGTCCATTTGTGCCAGATGTATTCCAGAGGCCCCTGTTTGTGTTTGCCAAGCCACCATTTGCTGAAAATTACCTGCATGAAGAATGTAAACAGGCCGATTAGCAGACTGACTGTATATCCGCAGTAAGGAGCGAGATGCAGACCGAAAGGAAAATATATTGCGGCTCCGATAATGGATTGCGTGATATAGTTCGTAAGGCTCATCTTGCCGTAAAACCGCAGATTGTTTACCGTATGGCTGAACTTACTGTTCTGGTACAGGATAACGAAGGAGGCGACAAGTACCAGTGTGAAAGCGAGTTTCTGCCACATGTCAAAAGCTGTTCCGGCAGACTGTTGCACAATGGCGTCATTCTTCATGATAAGGTCTTTCAGCGTGTACAGCGGCGCAAACGATACGGCAGCTACAATCAGGGTCTTCACCCATATACGGAGGTTGCGTTGAGATGAAACGAAAAGCTGCTTTCTTCCGATATAAAAACCGAGTAGAAACAATCCTGCAGTCTGGAATAACCGTCCGGCATTGATCGCCCAGAACAGGCTTGCCTTCTGACCCAGTGTGATGTTTCCCGACAGGAAATCTCCTAAGTTTCCGGCTTTTGTGTATGCAGCCACTTCTGCATACATTTCTCCGACCTTCAGGTCAGGTAACCGGTGTGCCGGATTAAGCAGGCTCGCAATATAGTGATACCATTCGACGGGTTGCAGCAAAAAGACAATGGAAGTTATTATAATCGCCTTGTCGCTCCAGTTGCGTGTCAGGAAAAGAACAAGGCTTACCACGGCGAACAGCAGAAGTACATCACCGGCAGGGAAAAAGGCAGCATTCAATGTGGCAAAAACAACCAAAAGCACCATGCGCCAGATAAAACGATAACCGAAATCTTTTCCTTTTTTCTTCTGATTGTTGGTCTGGATGTAGAATGTGAATCCGAACAGCAAGGCAAATATGGCGTATGCCTTTCCTGCAAAAAGGCTGAAAATCCCATTGAATACTCCCTGATCAAGCACATTCAGCCATCCGGGAGAATCTGTAGGATATACGGGAAAAATAAAATGTTCCAGATTATGGACCAGAATAATTGCCATTACAGCAAAGCCACGGAGGGCATCCACAACCTCTATACGAGAACTTTCTTTCATAAATTGTTCCTTTTTATTTTTGTGTAATAGTTTTACTTTTCAATCCGTTGTTTTTGATGTTCCCGCCTTTCGGATATTCATATAGCCGGCACTACAACATACTGGGTATAAAATCATTAAATTAGTATACTCTAAGTACACCATGAAAAAGCAAAAATCCCTGTAAATGTTGGATTTACAGGGATTTGTAGAAATTTTAGTACCCAGACCCGGTACAAGCCACAGAAATCATAGGAAAACAAAAGAATTTATCT
>CALNFG010000105.1 GCA_939792625.1 uncultured Prevotella sp. | reverse complement strand
TACCTTTTACTACGCAATATGCGGCATCTTGCCCCGTACCTTGCCAAGTCCCATTTATCATCTCCTGTCAAAACACATCTACTTACTCCGCTACTCCTCCCCTCCTTACTACTTAACGATAAAACATATATGCGCCGGAATGTCGCCCGTCCGTACGCTCCATTTCTTGTTTCCGCCCTTGGAGTAGCAGTGAAGGACACCGCTCGACACGTAGTTCTTGGCATCGGTGACGAATATGTCGCCCGTTTCGGGATGTATGGCAATTCCGTACGGTATTGTGATTTCTGTCTCGGTGCCGTCGTTTATGAACGAGTCGCTCACCTTCTGCTTCGTCCGTGTGTTCACTATTCCGTAGGTTATGGTGTTGCTTTGGGTGTAGTTGTTCCATTCGGTGCTGTAGTAATAGAGCGAATCTCCGCTGATGCAGAAGTTGGAGCAGGGTATGTCGAGCGTGTCGGTCACCTCCATTTCGTTCCTGCCCTGCTTCTTTTCAAGCACGTAAAGGTTTGAATGAATCGTGTTATAGTCGCCGCGCGACGTCACCCACAGCTTGCCCCCGTTGTCCGCTTTGATGCGGTGCAGGTTTATGCCGACGGGTATTTTCTCCACCTGCCTGAAGCTCTCAAGCTCTATTACGGACACCGTGTAGTCGTAGTCGGGCGCCATGTATCCGCCGGAGTTGGCCACATAAAGATATTGTCCCAGCACTTCAAGTTCGTCGGGCTGGTATCCCACGGTGCAACGGGCCACAGTCTTGAGCGTCAGTGTGTCCACTTTGTACACCGCTCCCTGCACGGCATCTGGATTGTTGAGCTGCACCGGGCCTACGTATGACGTGACGTAGGCGTGCCCACGGTAGAAGCGCACGTAGCGGCAGTTGGGTATGTCCACCTGCCCAAGACGTATGCCGGTGGCCGCGTCAAGCACTTCCACCTTGTTGGAGCAGTTCACCACGACGTAAAGTTTTGACCCGTACACCTGTATGTCGTTGCCAACGTCGCCAAGTTCTTTCACCACGTGCGGGTTACGCTCGGCGTAAAGGTTGCGCACGTAGTAACCCTGTATGTAGTCAAGATAGTCAAGCGTGCATTTGTTGCTGCCCATGTTGCCCTCGTTGAGCAGGTACATGCCTACGATGCCTGTGCCGTCGGACAGCTCAACAGGCAGAACGTCATACTCCGTCGGTACGACAACCTCGTCCTCACGACATGAAGAAAGAAGGAGAAAAAATGAAATGGCGAAAAGGTGAAAGAGCGAAAGGCGCACCTTGCAAAGCACAAATCTGCGCGCCTTTTCAGACATAAAAAGCATCTGCTCGACTTCTGATATCTCGCTTTCAGCCACAAGAGCCGTTGTCTTAACTTCTTGACGGCATAAATTCTTTACTCTTAAAAACATCATAGCTCAAACATTAAGGTTACACGGTAGTTGCGTTTCGGCATGGGGTAGTTTAGGATTACGTCGTAATCCTGACTGAAAAGGTTGTTCACCTCAAGCTGTACGCGTGCGGTATAACGGCTCCAGCTGAACTCTTTTGAGAGCGAAAGATCGCTCGTGTACCACGGTTGCGTGTGGTTGTAGACGATATTCTCCTGCTGGTTATACCGCTCGCCTGTGTAGATGAAGCTGTAGTTCATGTTCCACGAGCGCCACACCGCCTGCACCGTAGCCGAGCCGCTGTGCCACGGTATGTAAGGTATCTGGTCGCGGTAATACGTATCCGAGGGGTTGGTCACGTCGATTGCTTCCTGATAAGTGTATTGAAGATGCGTGGTGATGAACAGCTCGCGCACCGGGTTTACCGTCAATGATGCCGTTGCGTCTATACCTTTAACATGCACACGGCCGAGGTTCAGCATTGTCCAACGGAACTGTGCGCCCTTCGGGTAGGCCACGATTTTGTCGTGAACGGTGTTTAAATAGCCGTCAACCTGCACCGCCCACTCTGTCAGTAAGCCGCGGCGCGTACGGCTCTTGTATGCCAGTCCGACATCATATTGGTTGGTATATTCGGGCCGCAGCTGCGAATTGCCCATCTCGGCGTAGTACAAATCGTTGAACGTCGGCATGCGGAAGCTGCGTTTTACAAAGCCGCGGATGGAGAAACCGGCGTCACGGAAGGGTGCATAAGACACGAAGCAGGCCGGCGTCCACACCGTTTTGTCGCCCGGAGAGGCGGCCAGGCGCACGCGGTCATGCACATAGTTGAACACCACGCTGCCCTGCATCTTCAGCCGGCCGAGGCGCAACGCAGTGGCCACGGAGACGAAATGGTGCCAACGTGTAGGATATACAAAACCGTACATGTCGGCGTCCATATTGTTCCATTGCACATCGTATGCCGCCGATATGTCCCAGAACGGGGTGAGATTATAAAGATGTGACGCAGAGAGATAGAACTCCTTTTGGCGGTAAACGTTGTCAACAGCCATCACGGTGGTGTCTCTGTTTACGTATTTGGTAAGGTAATAGGCATACTTTGCGGCCATACGGGTGTGATACTTGCCGCCGAACGACCTTTCGATAGTGCCCTGCACAAACGAATTATTGTCCCAGATGCGCTCACCCCGTCGCCAAACGTTGTTCACAATGGCGCCCGGCACGCCGCGCTCCGACGTGTAATTGTACGCCTTCAACATCCACTTGCCGTCCGTTATGTCACCGAAGACGGCGGCCTCCATGCGTGTTGCGCGGATGTCTCCGTTCTGTCGGACGGCAGTTGTGTCATACATTATCTCGTCGGTCATTACAGCCTTGCGCCTGTAACGGAACTTATACTTGCCACTGCTACTGACCCACTCGCCGCTGAACGACGCCTTTACCTTATCGGAGAGTTTTAGTTCGATGAGCAGGGCGGGATTTACGAGGTCGAACGAACCGCTCTTCAACGTGGCCTTTACGTGAAACGTCTCACCCGGAGCGAACTCCGGACGGCGTGTCCACATATATATCGAGCCGGCCGAATTGAAGTCTTTGGCCGACTGGAATATCTGGCTTTTCTGTCCGTTGTAGATTGATATGGCCTGCATGTTGTCAAGCGAGAACATACCGAGGTCAACCTGTCCGTTCTGCGCATTTGACAACTGTATACCGTCATAGAACACTCCTACGTGGTTGGTGCCCATGCTTCGGATGTTGACGGTCTTTATTCCGCCCACTCCGCCGTAGTCTTTCAACTGCACGCCGGCGAAAAACCTCAGCGCGTCGGCCACGCTAAGGCTGTTGAGACGGCGCAACTCGTCGCCCTGAAGCCGCTGCGACGGGATGACACTCTGGCGGCTGTCAGATACGACAACCACCTCTTGCAGACGCTGCACGCTGTCGAGTGGCGCCACGCCAGTCTGGGCATGAGCCGACAAGACAGCAACGCACAGCGGTGCGATGACTGCTTTCTTAATCATAAGTGAAAATGTTTAAATGTCTCAAATGCCCAATCCCACGGGAACATAAGAGATAACGCCGCAAGGCAGGTCTTCTGACTTACCGCCCGGACGCAAACGCCTTCCCGAAAAAATGTCAGTGGCTTGATGTTTGCTCCACAAAAGGGCGGCTCACAGCAGCGGGACTGTCCGGGACTTACACCCGGTTCCCTTTTAATCACCTGACGGTGAACCGTTGCATGTGCAAAGATAATCTTTTCTTGGGAAACGACACACAAATCAGTAAAAAAAATGCAAAACAAAATAAAACAGCATATACCCTGATTCTCTTGTCACTACACATAAAAACATAACAAAAGTCACGGGACGCCGCACAGCCACAGAGAAGACAGTGCAAAAGACCGTCTTTTGCCGCGCAAAAGCTTACCTTTTACCGACCAAAAGGCCGTGTTTTGCCGACCAAAAGACAAGCTTTCGCTATCGGTCTGGACATCAGCGCGTTACGCGGGCGCTGGCCGCAGGCACGGCACTGCCGTCAAAATAATCGTGCCTTTCCTTCTCTGCTTCGTGGAAAAATGCTATATTTGCAGCGCTATGGCACAGAAACTCATACAAACGCAGACACAGAAACAGGTGCAGACACAGCGCCTGACACAGCAGCAGATGCTCGTGGTGCGCCTGCTGGAAATGCCGCTCACGGAACTGGAACAGAGCGTAACGGCAGAAATCGACGACAATCCGGCGCTCGAAACAGAAGGACCGGACACAACGGCCGATGCCGACAGCATGCACACAGACGACGGCGGAGCCGACACCGAGGAAGACTTCGACACGGCAAAAGAGCGCGAAGAGCGCGAATCGGCTCTCGATGACGCCCTGGCCGGCATCGGCATGGATGACGAGATGCCCGAAGCCGTCACCCCGGCGGCGGCCGACGCAGGCTCGGCCGACTACGAGGAAATGACATACGGCGACCGGGTGTCGTTCTACGACAAGCTGAAGGAGCAGATGGTGGACGTCGACCTTACGCCGCAGCAGCGCGAGATAATGGAGTATCTCATAGGCTCGCTCGACGACGACGGACTGCTGCGCAAAGACGCCGGCACGCTGAGCGACGAACTGGCCCTATACCATAATATCTATACTGACGAGAACGAGATTGACGGCGTGCTGCACACACTGCAGACGTTCGACCCGCCCGGCATAGGCGCGCGCGACCTGCGCGAATGTCTCCTGCTGCAAATCAGACGCAAGCCAAAGTCAGACATGCGCCGCAGAATGGAGGAAGTGGTGGACAAGTGCTTCGACGAGTTCATGAACAAGCGGTGGGACAAGATAGCGCAGCAACTGGACTACGACCGCGACACCGTGGCCCGCGTACACGCCGAACTGCTGAAGCTCAACCCCAAACCCGGCTCGGCCCTGGGCGAGACACAGGGACAGAGCATGCAGCAGATAACGCCCGACTTCGTGGTTGACACGGCCGACGACGGCACGGTGACATTCACCGTGAACAGCGGACGTGTGCCCGAGCTGTATGTATCGCCGTCGTTCGCCGACATGGTGAAGGACTACCAGAAGAACAAAGACAAGATGAACCGCCGCGAAAAGGAAGCCCTGCTCTACGCCAAGCAGAAGGTGGAGCGCGCACAGGGCTTCATCGACGCCGTAAGGCAGCGCCAGCACACGCTGTACGTCACGATGAAAGCCATAATAGACATACAGAAGAAATACTTCCAGGACGGCGACGAGGCCGACCTGCGCCCCATGATTCTGAAAGACGTGGCCGAGCGCACGGGGCTTGACATATCGACAGTGTCGCGCGTGAGCAACATGAAGTACGCCCAGACGCGCTGGGGCACGTTCCGCCTGCGCCACTTCTTCAGCGACAGCGTGAAGACCGACAGCGGCGAGGAGATGTCGACACGCAAGGTGAAAGCCGCCCTGAAAGACATCATCGACAAGGAAGACAAAGCCCGACCGCTGAGCGACGACGCCATAACAGGCATGCTCACAGCCGGCGGATACCCCGTGGCGCGGCGCACCGTGGCAAAATACCGCGAGCAGATGGGCATTCCCGTAGCCAGACTCAGAAAGAAATGAAAGAGAAAAACATCATCATCGCGGCCAAAATACTGAGCCTGCTGTTCAGCCCCTTCTACCTGCCGCTGCTGGGTCTGGCCATACTGCTCACGCTGACATACCTGAGCCTGCTGCCCTTCGCGTACAAGATAGGCCTGCTCTTCACGTTCTGGCTCTTCACGGTGTTCATCCCCACCATGCTCATACGCCTGTACCGCCGCTATCAGGGGTGGTCGCTCTTCGAGATAGCGAGCAAGGAGCGCCGCGCCATACCCTACGTGATATCCATCGTGACATACATGTCGTGCTATTACTTCATGGCGGCACTGCACGTGCCCCACTTCATGGGGTCAATCCTCATAGCGGCACTGGTGATACAGGTGGTATGCGCCGTGGTCAACCTCGTCATGAAAATATCCACCCACACGGCCGCCATAGGCGGCGTGGCGGGCGCACTGGTGGCATTCGCGGCCATCTTCGGCTTCAACCCCGTGTGGTGGCTCTGCGTGGTGCTGGTGGTCGGCGGACTAGTAGGCACCAGCCGCATGATTCTGCGGCAGCACACTCTCGGCGAGGTGGTGACGGGATTTCTCGTGGGTGCGGCATGCGCTTTCGCGGCCGTGGCGCTGTTCTGACAAACGTAACAACTTAAAAAACAACATAACATGAAACCATCAGTTAGCATCATCATGGGCAGCACCAGCGACCTGCCCGTAATGGAAAAGGCATGCAAGTTTCTCGACGACATGCACATTCCCTTTGAAGTAAACGCTCTTTCGGCCCACCGCACACCGGCCGCCGTCGAGCAGTTTGCCCGCGGAGCCAAAGACCGCGGCATAAAAGTGATAATAGCCGGAGCTGGCATGGCCGCCGCCCTGCCGGGCGTCATAGCGGCGCAGACCACGCTGCCCGTAATCGGCGTGCCCATCAAAGGCATGCTCGACGGACTCGACGCCATGCTCAGCATCATACAGATGCCCCCGGGCATACCCGTGGCAACGGTGGGAGTGAACGGCGCGATGAACGCCGCAATACTGGCCGCCGAGATGCTCGCCCTGGCCGACGACGAACTGGCCGCCCGCCTCGACGCATACAAATCGGGACTGGGAGCCAAAATCGAAAAGGCCAACCGCGAACTGGCCGAGGTGAAGTATGAGTATAAAACAAACTGATTTTTATATCGACGATATTAAAAATCATGGAGTAAAGGAGTTATGGAGTAAAGGAGTTAAGACAAATGCTTTGCCGCACAACTGAAGATGTCATCCGCGAAAGGTATTGTCTTAACTCCTTTACTCCATAACTCCTTAACTCCCCAAAAATCATTTTACACATAAACAATGCCTACATCCCTATTCAACTACCGCCGCCGCCAGACATCCGAGGTGATGGTGGGCGGCACGCCGATGGGCGGCGACAACCCCATAAGGGTGCAGTCGATGACAACAACGCCGACAACCGACACCGAAGCCAGCGCGGAACAGGCAGAACGCATAGCCGACGCCGGCGGAGAATACGTCAGACTGACCACACAGGGAGTGCGCGAAGCCGAAAACCTGAAGAACATCAACGCGCGGATGCGCGCCGACGGATACATGACACCGCTCGTGGCCGACGTACACTTCAACCCGCACGTGGCCGAAGTAGCCGCGCTGTACGCCGAGAAAGTACGCATCAATCCCGGCAACTACGTCGACCCCGCACGCACGTTCAAGCGCCTTGAGTACACCGACGAGGAGTATGCCGGAGAACTGAAGAAGATAGAACGGCAGTTCGTGCCCCTGCTCGACATCTGCCGCCGCAACAACACGGCCCTGCGCATAGGCGTCAACCACGGCTCGCTGTCAGACCGCATCATGTCGCGTTACGGCGACACGCCCGAGGGCATAGTGGAAAGCTGCATGGAGTTTCTGCGGATATGCCGGCGCGAACGGTTTGACAACGTTGTGATATCAATCAAGGCCAGCAACACGGTGGTCATGGTGCGCTCGGTGCGACTGCTGGTCAGCGAGATGGACAAGGAGGACATGCACTACCCGCTGCACCTCGGAGTGACCGAGGCCGGCGAGGGCGAAGACGGCCGCATAAAGAGCGCCGTGGGCATAGGAGCGCTGCTGGCCGACGGCATAGGCGACACCGTGCGCGTGTCGCTGAGCGAAGAGCCCGAAGCCGAAATACCCGTGGCACGCCACCTTACGGATTACGTCACACGCCGCGCGGGTCATACGCCGATACCCGGCACCGAGGCTCCCGGCTTCGACTGGCTGCGCCCCGAGCGCCGCAAGACCGCGGCAGCGGCAGGCATAGGCGGCGGAAACGCGCCCGTGGTGATAGTGTCAATGTACGAAGGCGGCGACCCGTCGGTGCTGTCGGCCGGCGCCGACCTTGTGCCCGACTTCGTATATACCGGCCAGCACCTGCCCGAACGCAGGCTGCCCGGCCAGCGCTACATCATGGACTACAACGCATACTCACGTCTTGAAGACAAGGAAGGCGTGTACCCGATATTCCCGTACAACACCATTCCGCTAATATCAGCGGTAGAGGCTGAGGCCAAGTTCCTCGTCCTGCCCTACGGAGCCGACTCCGACGAGTACACGGCCTGCCTCAAGGCTCACCCCGAAGTGGTAGTGATAAGCATGTCAACACACCAAAACCGCCTCGGCGAACAGCGCGCCCTGGCGCACGAACTGATGGCGGCGGGCGTGACCAACCCCGTAGTATTCTGTCAGGCTTATCACCATTCGCAGGAAGAGAAGAGCGACTTCCAGATAGAAGCCGCCGCCGACATGGGCGCGCTGATGTTCGACGGGCTTACCGACGGCATCTTG
>CALNFG010000104.1 GCA_939792625.1 uncultured Prevotella sp. | reverse complement strand
TAAATAATATCTGCAAGTTATTGGACAAGTATGGGATTAAATATGGCTTCCTGCGTAATACCAAAGATTATTCAAAATCGGTCATTAGAAATTTTTACAAACAAAATGTAAGATGATAATCTGATTGTAATTCAATCTTATATAATATCTCTTAACTTCTGCCTAAAATCAGGGCCATTTCATGCAAAAAGAAAGCAAAGTTTTCTAATGACCGATTTGGGTTTAATGGATACCAATATAAAAAATCCTTATCCGTCATCCAAGAACAAAATAGCCGGAGACTACTTACTGCAGCTCCGGCTATTTTTATTTTAATCACAATACCAAATTAAGCTTCTTCGCTCCAGTCTTCCTTTGACTTGCGGATATAGCTCTTGTAGCGCAGCTTAGCCATACGTTCAGCCTCGGCAAACAGTTCTTCGGCCTCGTTAGGATAAGCCTTCTTTACAGAGAGATAACGAACCTCACCCATCAGGAAATCATGGAATTTGCTCCAGTCCGGCTCTTTTGAGTCGAGAGAGAACGGATTCTGACCCTGCTCTGCCAGTTCGGGATTGTATCTCCAAAGATGCCAGTATCCACACTCTACAGCCTTTGCTTCTTCAGCCTGGCTCTTGCCCATGCCGCCTTTAGCCTTAAGACCGTGATTGATACACGGAGCATAAGCAATGATTACAGAAGGACCGTGGTAAGCCTCTGCTTCACGGATAGCTTTCAAGCACTGTGCATTATCTGCACCCATTGCGATCTGGGCCACATATACATATCCGTAAGTAGTAGCCATAAGACCGAGATCTTTCTTACGGATACGCTTGCCCTGTGCTGCAAACTGTGCAATAGCGCCAAGAGGAGTAGCCTTAGATGACTGACCACCGGTGTTTGAATAAACTTCTGTGTCAAGAACAAGAATGTTAACATCCTCGCCACTTGCAATAACGTGGTCAAGACCTCCGTAACCTATATCATAAGAAGCACCGTCACCACCGATAATCCACTGGCTGCGCTTTACAAGATAATGGTCAAGAGTCTTCAGCTCTTTACATATCTCACATCCGGCCTCGGCACCGGCTGCGATAAGCGGCTTCAGTTTTGCAGCGGCAGCCTTTGATGCGTCAGCATCTTCTTTACCATCTATCCACTCCTGTGCTGCAGCCTTAAATTCGGCAGGAGTATCTTCTTTGTCTATAGCGTCAGTGAGCAGCATTGTTATACGCTCCTTCATCTTCTTGTTACCAAGTATCATACCCATACCAAACTCGCAGAAGTCTTCAAACAGCGAGTTATCAAAGGCCGGACCTTGCCCCTTTTCGTTTGTACAATAAGGTGTTGAAGGTATTGATGCTGAATAGATTGAAGAACATCCGGTGGCATTTGCTATCATCTCACGGTCACCAAAGAGCTGTGAAATCAGCTTGACATACGGAGTCTCTCCACAACCGGAGCATGCACCTGAGAACTCAAACAACGGCTTTGCAAACTGAGAATTCTTCACATTCGACTTGATGTCAACCAAATCCTGCTTGCTTGTCACATTCTTAACAAGGTAGTCCCAACGTGCTGCTTCTTCATCATCGCCTGCGAACGGAACCATTGTAAGAGCCTTACCCTTCTTGGGATTGCCCGGACATACGTCTGCACAGTTGCCGCATCCGAGACAGTCCATAACACTCGGCTCAATAACAAAGTGCATACCCTTCATTGCTGCCGGAGCTTTCATCTCAAGAGTAGTTCCGTTGAATCCTTTCAGTTCGTCATCAGTAAGAACGAACGGACGGATTGCTGCATGAGGACAAACGTAAGCACACTTGTTACACTGAATACAGTTGTCTGCATTCCACTTCGGAACAAAAGCCTCAACACCACGCTTTTCATAAGCAGCAGTGCCGTTCTGCCAAGTACCGTCAACAGTATCGTGCTTGATAAAATCTGAAACTTTAAGCAGGTCACCAGCCTGTGCATTGATAGGACGTACAAGCTCTTTAACGAATGCAGGTGCATCGTCTTCAACAACCTCATCGTCAGGCAGGTTAGCCCATGCCGGGTCAATAGCGAGCTGCTTGTACTCACCGCCGCGGTCTACAGCTGCATAGTTCTTGTCAACAACGTCCTGTCCCTTCTTTCCGTAAGATTTAACGATGAACTTCTTCATCTGCTCTACGGCAAGATCGATTGGAATAACTTCAGTTATACGGAAGAATGCACTCTGAAGAATAGTGTTGGTGCGGTTGCCAAGACCTATCTCCTGAGCTATCTTTGTTGCATTGATATAATAAACGGTGATGTTGTTCTGTGCGAAATAACGCTTAACCTTATTCGGAATGAACTTAACAAGTTCTTCGCCTTCGAAGATTGTATTAAGCAGGAAAGTTCCGTTCTTCTGCAATCCGCGTGTAACATCATACATGTGCAGATATGCCTGAACGTGGCAAGCCACAAAGTTTGGCGTATTCACCAGATATGTGCTACGGATAGGAGTGTCGCCGAAACGAAGGTGAGAACATGTGAAACCGCCTGACTTCTTTGAGTCATAAGAGAAATAAGCCTGGCAGTGTTTGTCTGTGTTGTCACCGATGATTTTCACCGAATTCTTGTTTGCACCCACAGTACCGTCTGCTCCAAGTCCGTAGAATTTTGCCTCAAACATACCTTCGCCGCCGAGAGCCATTTCCTCAACCTTAGGCAGTGAAGTGAATGTTACATCATCAACGATACCAAGAGTAAAGTGATTCTTCGGCTCGTTAAGTTTCAGGTTATCAAATACAGAAATAATGAGAGCCGGTGTTGTGTCGTTAGAGCCGAGGCCGTAACGTCCGCCGATGATAAGAGGTCTGTTCTCCACATCGTAATAAGCGCTCTTTACGTCAAGATACAAAGGCTCACCTTCTGCACCGGGTTCTTTCGTACGGTCAAGTACGGCAATACGCTTAACAGTAGAAGGAATTGAAGCCAACAGATGCTTAACAGAGAACGGACGATAGAGATGAACTGAAATCATACCTACCTTTTCACCATTTGCATTAAGATAATCGATGGCCTCGCGTGCAGCCTCTGTTGCAGAGCCCATAAGAATAATTATTCTGTCTGCGTCGTCTGCGCCATAATAAGAGAAGAGATGATATTCACGACCGGTTATCTTGCTTATCTCACCCAAATAATGCTCTACAACCTCGGGCACTTTGTCATAATACTCGTTGCAAGACTCACGGTGAGTGAAGAACGTCTCAGGATTCTCAGCTGTACCACGTGTAACAGGGCGCTCAGGTGTAAGCGCACGGTCACGGAAGCGCTTAACGTCATCCATATCTATAAGAGGTCTGATGTCATCATCCTCAAGCAGTTCTATCTTGTGGTATTCGTGAGAAGTGCGGAATCCGTCGAAAAAGTTAAGGAACGGAACACAAGTCTTCAGAGAAGCCAGGTGAGCAACAGCCGTCAAGTCCATAACTTCCTGTACCGAGCCTTCGCAGAACATTGCGAAGCCTGTCTGACGACAAGCCATAACGTCCTGATGGTCGCCGAAGATACACAATGAGTTTGAAGCCAGCGAGCGTGCCGAAACATCAAACACACAAGGCAGAAGTTCACCGGCAATCTTGTACATATTCGGTATCATGAGGAGCAATCCCTGAGATGCTGTAAAAGTAGTGGTCAGCGCACCGGCCTGCAGAGAGCCGTGTACGGCACCGGCCGCACCTCCCTCTGACTGCATTTCCTGAACAGAAACAGTCTGTCCGAAGAGGTTTTTGCGTCCTTTTGCGGCCCATTCGTCAACATGCTCCGCCATTGGAGATGACGGAGTGATAGGGTAAATGGCTGCAACCTCGCTGAACATATAGCTTATGTGAGCGGCTGCCTCATTTCCATCACAAGTGATAAACTTTTTTTCTTTAGCCATTTTAATAAAACGTTAATGTTAATGTATCTGTTTGTTTAATATAAAAATCCGAACAGCCATAACGGTATTTGATTGTCTTTTCCGACCTCCGTATTGTAGCGTGCATAGATTGTGTCAGGATTCATGCGTATCTTGCCGCCACCCGCGGCATCGCAGATTCTGAACTTCTTGTTCTCGTCTATTATGTAATAATTGTCTTTGTTACTTTGGTTTACGATATGGTCTTTCCACATAGAGTTGACAAAGAATGTCTCCATGATGTCCTGCTGTTCAACCCTTATCGGGTAGATTGCATACATCAGATTAGGATTGTGCATCATTACCTTGCTCGGCTTTTTCGGGAACTTTTGCCCTACCGGATATATCACGTTGATAAGACGGGCCTCGGCAAGATATTTGATGTAGTTCATCACCGTGGCACGACTTGTCTCGATGTCATTGGCCAGCTGGCTGACGTTGGGCGCTCCCGGGCCGTCGACTGCCAGGAGATAGAACAATTTTTTAATCTTTGTCAGATATTTCAGTTCGATTTGCTTTATCAGAAGTATGTCCACCTCGGTCATCATGTTCATTGTCTTGAGCAGATTTTCCGAGAAATTACGGTTTTCAAGAAAGAACGGATAAAATCCGTGGTGCAAATATAGTGGAAAATATTTATTCGGCGAAACTTTTGGCAAAATAAGTCGCGTAATATGTTCATGTTCGCGCAATATTTCGTCAAGTGTATATGCTCTGAAGTCCGTACCGGCAGTAAGATTGATGAATTCCCGAAACGAGAATCCCCTCAGATTATAACTTTTCACTATGCCGTTAAGTTCGGGATTGTCTTCTTTAAGGCGCATCACGCTGCTTCCCGTAAACACAATCTTCAGCTCCGGATACCTGTCATGACAGAGGCGCAGCTCATGACTCCAATCGGGTTCTTTGAACACCTGGTCTATGAGCAGCACTTTACCACCTTTCTTGCAGAACTCGCCGGCAAAGTCGGCTATTCCGCGCCCCTGAAAGTAAAAGTTGTTTATGTTCACATAGAGACACCTGCGGTCAGTTGCTGCGAAATGTTCTTTCGCGTATTGCAGTAAGAATGTCGTTTTCCCCACCCCACGTGTCCCCTTTATGCCAATCAGCCTGTCATCCCAGTTGATTTCATCCATCAGCATGCGGCGCACAGGTGCGTTGGTATGTTCCACCAAATAAGTATGGGTGCGAAAGAAAGCTTCCATTCTTTTTTTAATTTGTTTTACACCCCGAAAGCGGGCTATTATTTTGCAAAGATAATATTTTATTCTTTATTTGCAAACCGAGCATTGCAAAATATAATAATTTTTACTTATTTTTACAGTAGGAAAACTTCTTTACAGAAAGCCTGATTGCATTATCTTCGCTCCAGGCAGACTTCACTCAATAAACACAAATAAAGACTTATTTCTCTCGCTTTTCCTTGTCTTTTCTTTTGCATTTCGCTCTGCTTGCACTATCTTTGCACACAAATAAACTTAATGTTTCTCAAAAAGTGAAGTTACATATCTTTAATCCGGAACATGACATGGCATTGGCCAACGACGGGAAGCATCTTACTCTTCCCCATGCCATTCAGGAATTCAGGATGAATCTGGGCTTTCTGCCAACACTGTGGGCTGAAAGCGGCGACTTCGTACTTGTTGACGACGTTCTCTTCGCCATAAAAGCGCTGTCTCAACTGCACAGACCTCATGCCGACGTGCTGTTCATCACGACCAAAGACCTGAAGCATCTTGTGTTTGACAACATTGAGCCGTGGGGTTGGGACAAGGCCGTAAGACAGACACTTGCCGATGCAGGCATAAGCGCCGACTCACTGCCCTCAGATGAACATCTGGCATACATCAGACACCTTTCAGACCGTAAACATACGGCAGAAGCACTGGTACAGCTTCGCGACGGCGTTGAAAGAATGACGTGCGGCGAAAGCATGCGCTGCACATCTGTTGAGGAAGTGTACGACCAGCTGCACCGTCACGGTAAGATTGTTATAAAAGCACCATGGAGCAGCAGCGGTCGGGGCGTGCGTTACGCCGAAAAAAGCATGGACAAGCCCATGACCGGCTGGATAAACAAGACCATCGCGAAACAAGGCGGTATAATGACAGAGCCTTATTATAAAAAGGTGAAAGACTTTGCACTTGAGTTTTATTCGCACGGTGACGGACGTACTGACTATTGCGGAATGTCTGTATTCATAACCAACAAGAGCAGTTATGCCGGTAACCTGATTGCCACGGAAGAAGAAAAGATGGCCGAAATCTGCAGGCTGCTGCCTAAAGAACTTATCAATGACACCATACTCAGACTATCGTCTTATCTCGGCAAGAGCGAGTTCGGCCGTTACCGCGGACCGCTCGGCGTAGACATGATGGCCGTTGCCAAAGCCGACGGACGCGGATTTCTGCTGCATCCGTGTGTAGAGATAAACGTAAGGCGCACCATGGGACATGTGGCCAATGCCTTCAGGCCTGAGCCAACCGAGCCGCAAAGACTGATGCACATTGTACATGACGTGAATTACAAACTGAAGTTCGACAACATTGACAACCATTTTGTGAAAGTGATTTAAGCATCACTACACGTTGTGTCGCCGCCGGCGATGCCGCCGCATGTCGCACAAATATAAAAAAACGGAAAAACTAACCCCTAAAACACATTATTATTTTATGAAGAAACAAATCTTTTTGGCATTAGCGTTTGCGCCATTGCTGGCAAGCGCACAGTACAAATCGGAAGTGTGGTGTCCTGACAACGGCAACGGCACATACACCAATCCTGTAATAAACGCAGACTACAGCGACCCAGACGCTTGCGTTGTCGGCGAGGACTATTATCTTACGGCAAGTTCATTCAACTGCATTCCGGGTTTGCCCATACTTCATTCAAAAGATCTTGTTAACTGGGAAATCATAGGCCATGCCCTTGAAACACAGTATCCGACCGACGAATTTGACAAACCGTCTCACGGCAACGGTGTCTGGGCACCGTCGATACGCCACCACAACGGGGAGTTCTACATATACTGGGGCGACCCGGATCAGGGCGTCATGATGGTAAAGACGAAAGACCCGGCAGGCAAGTGGGAAAAGCCTGTGTGCGTGATACCTGGCAAGGGAATGATTGACACCACCCCGCTCTGGGACGACGACGGACGCTGCTACCTGACATACGCCTACGCCAACAGCCGTTCACGATTTGCATCGGTAATTGTTGTACGTGAACTTTCAGCCGACGGCACACGCGCCATAGGCAACCCGGTAATAGTGTTCGACGGCAACGGTACAGAGAGCCGCACATGCGAAGGCCCCAAATTCTATAAACGTGACGGCTGGTACTGGATAATGTTCCCCGCGGGAGGCGTGCCGACGGGCTTCCAGGTGGCAATGCGCTCAAAGAACGTCTACGGTCCATACGAGAGCAAGATTGTCCTTGCCCAGGGTAAGAGCAACGTGAACGGCCCTCACCAGGGTGCATGGGTGCATACCGAATTCGGCGAAGACTGGTTCTTGCACTTCCAGGACAAGGGCTGTTACGGCCGCGTTGTACACCTGCAGCCGGTTACATGGAAAGACAACTGGCCCGTAATGGGCATAGACAAGGACGGCGACTACTGCGGCGACCCTGTCACGACATACCGCAAACCAAAAACATCGGCAGCATGGCCCGTACAGAATCCGGCAGAGAGTGACGAATTTGACTCGCCTTTCATTGGCAAGCAATGGCAGTGGCACGCAAACTACAGCCAAATGTTCGGCATGCCCACGGCTTTCGGCAAGTTCAGGATTTATACACATAAACTGAGTGACAACTTCATCAACCTGTGGAAAGTGCCAAATCTCTTGCTGCAGAAGACACCGGCAGACAAGTTCACCGCCACAACGAAGATACGCTTCACGGCGAAAGACCAGAATCAGTACGGCGGACTGATAATGATGGGTCTCGACTATTCTGCTCTCGTTGTAAAGCGCGTTGGTGACGAGTTCCAGCTGCAACAGATTACATGCAAGAGTGCCGACAAAGGCAAACCGGAAACCGTCAACGTGATAGCCACGCTGAAACCAACCGAGGTTGATACCATTGACTACCAGCCGGGCATACACGAGGACATATATCTGCGCATGAAGGTTGATGCAGGCAAATGCCGCTTCTATTACAGCACGGACGGCAAGAAGTTTAAAGACGCCGGCACGGAGTTCACCATGCGTGAAGGAAAATGGATCGGAGCAAAAATCGGTTTTGTTGCCGCCGAGCCTGCGGGCAAAGCCAATCGCGGATGGATAGATGCCGACTGGTTCCGCGTAACCAAATAAACTGTTAACTTATATACCAATTAGAAATATAAAAGAAGGAGATGTGTCAAAATGGAGTTAATAAGGAGTTAACGGGAGTCAGACGGTCTG
>CALNFG010000103.1 GCA_939792625.1 uncultured Prevotella sp. | reverse complement strand
GGAGTTGAAGGTCTTATCCACGTGTCAGAGATGAGCTGGAGTCAGCATCTGCGCAGCGCACAGGAATTCATGCACGTTGGAGATGAGGTTGAAGCTGTAATCCTTACGCTCGACCGCGAGGAGCGCAAGATGTCTCTCGGCATCAAGCAGCTGAAAGAAGATCCGTGGGAGACAATCGAGGTTAAATATCCTATCGGAAGCAAGCATACAGCCAAAGTACGTAACTTCACCAACTTCGGTATATTTGTAGAACTCGAAGAAGGCGTAGACGGACTTATCCATATCAGTGACTTGTCTTGGACAAAGAAAGTAAAGCATCCGTCAGAGTTTACTCAGGTAGGAGCCGAAATAGACGTTGTTGTTCTTGAAATAGACAAGGAAAACCGTCGTCTCAGCCTCGGTCACAAACAGCTTGAGGACAACCCTTGGGATACTTATGAGACAATATATACTCCCGGTTCTGTACACACAGGAAAAATTACTGAGATAATGGACAAAGGCGCTGTCATTGCACTCAACGAAGGTGGAGAAGGCTTTGCTACTCCCAAGCATCTCGTTAAGGAAGACGGCAGTCAGGCTCAACTCGGTGAAGAACTGTCATTCAAGGTTATTGAATTCGTAAAAGAAACCAAACGTATCATTCTCTCACATAGCCGCACATTCGAAGATGTGAAAGAAGAGCCAAAGAAAGTTGCACGCAAAAAGTCAAAGAAAGAGGATGCACCTGTAATAAATAACGTTGCTGCAGGTACTACTTTGGGTGATATTGACGCACTTGCCGAACTGAAAGCAAAAATGGAAAAAGGCGAATAATTAAACCTGACAATATCAGCAAAGGCTGTAAAGCTTATATACAAAATCCCATTATCCATTCCGTTTGGATAATGGGATTTATTTTATGCTGATGGAGATGTGTCAAAATGGAGTCAACGGGAGTCAGTCGCTCCGCGCCGGAGTTATCGGCAGTTAACGGACAAATGCTTTGTTGCTGATTTTCAGGCTATTGTCCGTTAACTACGGACGGTCGGCAGACCGTCTGACTCCAGTTAACTCCTTATTAACTCCATTTTGACACATCCTCAATGAGATTAGATTTACATAAATTATAATCGGGCCTGCGCCAATGTAAAAACATAAGCAACAGACCCGATTATAATTTCAGTACAACTGTAAGATAACTAAAAATATCTATATTCCAAAAACGTCATAGCCCCCCTACCCTGCTTTTCAGCAGGAATGACTAAGAATAAACTTTCCAGGTACACTCAATACTCATCATCGTCAGCGACATCATCTGTCGAGAGATCAAGGTCTTCCGGATTTTCTTCTATTGTGGTACGGTAACTTTCCTCCGTCAATTTATCATCATCAAATGCGTCATCATCGTCATCATCATCATTATATTTGTCATCTATTTCCGGCAGATCTTCATCGTCATCATCTTCTTCTGAGCCATATTTGTCGTTATCCTCCTGACCAAATTTCAAGCGCGGCTTTTCACTTTCCGGCTTCAATTTTGCAAATATAGCTTCTATCCATGCACCTTTGGTTATCTCAAGCACTGCAAATCCGTCAGCAACTTTCTTTTCATACATGCCTCCGGGTTTGTGCAAGCGGTCTTTCGGCAAAGTGGTGGTACTGATGTCAAATCCGCTTTGTATTATATCTTGTATGCTTTGAGAAAGAGAATCCCATCCTCCACCAAAATTCCGGTCAAGAACTTCCATAAGTTTCTCTGCTGAAATATGGCGTATGTTCTCATACGTAAGATCGGTTACACGCATTATCGGACGCTTCTTTACTCCTATCTTGACATCCTGATTGTCGTCAATGTGCATTGAACCGATCTTGAATCCGCGGGCTTCATATTTCTTTATCACTTCAGGACGGTCAACTTTAATCTCTTCCACGTCAAAAGCGCTTTTTATAATATCCAAATAATGGCGGAGATTTTCTTTTATGTCAGCATCTTTTTCTGCAGATTCAAGCATCCTGAAAACATCATTCTCCTGAACATCCCAGATGTTGCTCTTGTTTAATGTTTTTAGTGTCAGTGATTTTTTATCAATATTTTTCATATTCTGAAATGATTTATTATTCGTTATTTTACTTCAAAGGCATCTCTATCATTCAAAACGGGAAATTTCTTGCGAAACGTACATAAATCATCAAGACTTATGTCCGCAGTCACAACCTGCTCATCACTGCCTACTGCTCCGGCAACGGCATATCCCTTGGCATCTATAACAGCGCTGCCTCCCTTATAAAGGCACAAGGCATCACGTCCTACACGATTAGCCCCTATGACATAACACTGATTTTCCATGGCTCTGGCTCTAAGCAATATCTGCCACACGTTCTGGCGGCTCTCCGGCCAATTGGCAACATAGATTATGGCATCATAGTCACCGGTATTTCTCGACCATACAGGGAAACGCAGGTCATAACACGTCTGCAAAAGAAATCTTACGTTCTTATATTCAACGACCACTCTGTCCTCACCTCTGGCATAGTGTCTGTCTTCACCACCATACGTAAACAGATGGCGTTTGTCATAATAGTGGTATGAGCCGTCTGGCATAACAAAATAATGCCGGTTGCGAAAAATTCCGCCATCATCCCTTACTGCCACACTTCCGCACACAGCACAAAAGCGTTCACGTGCAGTGCGTATCATCCAGTCTAATGGCACGTCGGAACACGCCTCATCCGGCGATGTTGCGGCAAAACCCGTAGCCCACATTTCAGGCAACACATACAATTCTGCCGCGCCGGCGACAGACATCAGCCGCTCAACAGCTGAGATATTGTCATCAACGCGTCCCCACATTATGTCGGTCTGCAAAACAGCTACTTTCACAATCTATGCAATTAGGTCAATATTTGGGTGTTGCAAAAGTAATACATTATCTCTTATCCGCAAGTTTTTAAATGATATTTTTTGCCTGATGCGATATATTTCTTACTTTTGCAATATCTAATTATGGTCAAACCTTTAGCAGAAAGACTCAGGCCCAGGAAACTCGACGAATATATCGGTCAACAGCATCTTGTGGGCAAGGGCGCCGTCCTACGTAACATGATTGAATCAGGCAGGACGGTGTCATTCATTTTATGGGGACCGCCGGGAGTCGGCAAGACCACACTGGCGCTCATCGTTGCCAACCATCTGAAAGTACCTTTTTATACACTCAGTGCAGTGTCAAGCGGTGTAAAGGAAGTAAGAGACGTTATTGACAAGGCCAGACATTCAGGTTTTTTCAATAACAACGCCCCGATATTGTTCATAGACGAGATACACCGCTTCAGCAAGAGTCAGCAAGACTCGCTCTTGGCTGCAGTGGAACAAGGCACGGTAACACTAATCGGCGCAACAACAGAGAATCCATCGTTTGAAGTCATACGGCCTCTTCTGTCGAGATGTCAGTTATACGTGCTGAAACCTCTCGAAACAGAAGACCTTATGCAACTGCTTCATCGCGCTATAACAGAAGACTCTTATCTTAAGCAGAGAGACATACGCCTTAAAGAGACGGGAGCGATATTAAGATACAGCGGAGGAGACGCACGCAAGCTGCTAAACATTCTCGAACTTGTTGTTGAGGCAGCAGAGAACGGTCCGGTAGATATTACCGATGAAATTGTGGCAAAGTGTCTGCAACAAAACCCGACGGCATACGACAAAGACGGCGAGATGCACTATGACATCATATCTGCTTTCATAAAAAGCATACGCGGGTCAGACCCTGACGCTGCGCTGTACTGGCTGGCACGGATGATTGACGGAGGTGAGGATCCCAAATTCATTGCACGCAGACTCATCATCAGTGCTGCCGAAGACATCGGACTGGCCAACCCAAATGCTTTGCTTCTGGCTAACGCCGCATTTGATGCCGTAAATAAAATCGGCTGGCCGGAAGGACGCATACCATTGGCTGAAGCCACTGTATATCTGGCAACAAGTGCAAAAAGCAATTCCGCATACAACGGCATAGCCGAAGCGCTGAGTCTTGTAAGAAAAACGGGTGACAGACCCGTACCGCTACACTTGCGCAACGCCCCGACCAAACTCATGGCTGACCTCGGATATCATGATGATTATAAATATGCGCATGATTATCCCGGCAACTTTGTCATACAACAATACATGCCGGACGGACTGGAAGGTGAACGCCTTTGGCATGCACAACATTCGCCTACGGAAGAAAAGATGTACAGACGAATGATAGAATGTTGGGGAGAAAGATACAAATAGAGCAGACTAAAAACAATCAAAATATCAAAGATATAGTCAACAAAAGGCAAAAGGTAAGCTTTCACAGCGCAAAAGGTAAGCTTTCGCCACGTAAAAGGTAAGCTTTCGCAGCGCAAAAGACCACCTTTTGCAAAGCAGATATAATTCATTGATTTTCAATATATTACAAACAAAAAACAACATAAGCTTATAACAGACTAAAGAACAGGCAAAAATGGAAATAGTAGTTTTAGACGGACATAGTGTAAATCCGGGTGATTTATCATGGAAAGAACTTGAAGAAGCCGGCAATCTGACGGTTTACGATCGTACCACGACAGAAGAAGTATTGCAAAGAGCCGGCAATGCAGACGCCATACTTACAAACAAAGTAGTAATAACAGGTGAAATAATGGAAAAACTGCCACGGCTGAAATACATAGGCGTGTTGGCCACGGGCTATAATGTGGTTGACACTGCAGCTGCAGCACAACGAGGTATCATCGTGACAAACGTGCCGGCATACAGCACAGACAGCGTGGTGCAGATGACTCTGGCACACATTCTGAACATGACCAACCGCGTAGCAGAATATGCTGACAAAAACCGTAAAGGCCGCTGGAGTGCATCGCCAGACTTCTGCTACTGGGACGCACCACTGAACGAACTGGCCGGCAAGACGCTAGGCATTGTCGGACTTGGAAATATAGGCCATAAAGTTGCTGTATTGGGCCGGATGCTTGGCATGGATGTCTTTGCCTACACAAGCAAAAGCTCGGCCAGTCTGCCGGATGGAATACAAAAGACAACTCTGACAGGACTGCTTGGTATCAGTGACATTCTGACATTGCACTGTCCGCTGACACCAGACACGCACGAAATGATAAACAAAGATACACTGAAACGCATGAAACGTGGCGCACTGCTGATCAACACCGGTCGTGGCGCACTTGTCAATGAAGCAGCCGTAGCAGAAGCTCTGACAGAAGGCCAACTCGGAGGATATGGTGCGGATGTCATGCTCAACGAACCTCCGGCAGCCGATAATCCTCTGCTCTCCGCCCCCAACGCATACATAACACCACACATCGCCTGGGCTACAACTGAAGCACGCAAACGACTGATTCACATAGCAGCGGCCAACCTGAAAGCTTTCATTCAAGGCTCACCGGTCAACGTGGTAAGCCTATGAACACACTGCAACTGGTAATTGAAATTCTCGGCACTTTCGCCTTTGCCATTTCTGGCATACGCTGGGCCGCATATAAACGTTTTGACTGGTTCGGTGGTTACGTCGTAGGATTGGCCACAGCCATCGGCGGCGGGACTATCCGTGACGTTATGCTTGGAATAATACCGTTTTGGATGACAAGCCCGCTCTACCTTATCTGCACGGCTGCAGCCTTGGCGTCAGTAATAGCATTCAAAAAGGTTGTGGTACGCTTCGCCAATACATGGTTTCTGTTTGACACACTCGGTTTGGCTCTGTTTACAGTGGCAGGCTTGCAAAAAACACTCATCGCAGGCCATCCTCTTTGGGTGGCCATCATAATGGGGTGCATCACCGGTGCTGCGGGCGGTGTCATCCGTGACGTTCTCATCAATGAGGTTCCACTGATTTTCCGCAAAGAGATTTATGCAACAGCCTGCATAATGGGAGGCGTTGCATATCACATCGCAGCAATGCTCGGTGCGGGTCCGGGAATTATGGCAGCAACATGTTTTACCGTGGTTGTGGTCGCAAGACTGACTGCTGTAAAAATGCACATATCCCTGCCGCACTTAAAGGAGACCGAAAACGATAATCAACATGACAATGTATAAATAAGCAAACAAAAATACAAGACAAAGTCGGCCGTCATCAAGCTTTAAAATTTTGATGACGGCCGACTTTGTCTTGTTATGTACTTCTATTACGGAAACATTACTTTATCAAAGCAACCGAACGCTTAATGAAAGCATCGAGAGATGCTCCTTTCAGCATACCGTTCTGCAAGAGTGCGAGGTCTATAAGCTGGTGCAGAACACTGTTGCCGGCAGCATACCCGGCTATTATCTGCTGCTTACGGTCACGCTGTTCGTTAAGATTCTTTTCGGTGGCATCAAGGTCAGATTTCTCTTCCTCTGTAATTTCATCAGGCTTTTTCTTGCTTTGACTCTGATGTATGGCTGACAAACGTGCCTGCAAACCCTTTATTTCGCTGACAATCGGGGCAAGTTCCTCTCCGCAGTTCTTCGTCTCGTCATCAAGTATATCTTTTACCAGCGGATGATCGCTGTTTATTACGAAACTGTAACTGTCTGGCATCTGCGCATAAAAACTCATGCCACTCTGATAACAGCTGATGTCTTTCATACGGCGCATATACTCACTCTGTGTTATCATGACAGGCTGTGCATCTGCTCCGAGAGACTGTACTTCAACGTTAAACTCTACTTTTTCTATGGCCGGAAGTTGTGAGCGGAATGCTGATGACAAATTGTCAGTCTGTTCATTGTCCAGCTCATTCTTTTTGATGTCTTCTTTTACAATAAGACGTTCTATCGTATCGCTGTCAACACGCAAGAAGCGGCTCTTCTCAAGTTTCTGTTCCAGCATTGACACTGTCGGCACATCCAACTGACCGTCAAGCAAAAGAACACTATACCCTTTAGCCCGGGCAGACTCCGTATAAGAATATTGTCCGTCTTTATCAGTTGAATAGAGGTATATTAGCTGTCCGTCCTTGTCGGTCTGATTGTCCTTTATCAGCGTCTTATATTCATCAAGAGTAAAATATTTACCGTCAACGTCTTTCAATAAAGTGAAGTCTTTTGCACGATCGTAGAAGTCTTCCTGTGACAGCATGCCGTAGTTAATAAACAGCTTCAAGTCATCCCACTTGTTTTCATACTCCTTTCGATTTTCCTTGAAAATTCCGTTCAGGCGGTCTGCGACTTTCTTTGTAATGTATGTGGATATTTTATTCACGTCACGGTCGCTTTGCAAATAACTACGGCTTACGTTAAGCGGGATATCCGGAGAATCTATTACGCCGTGCAGCAACGTCAGAAAATCAGGCACGATGCCTTCAACCTGATCCGTAACAAACACTTGATTGCAGTAAAGCTGTATTTTATTGCGTTGCAGGTCAATGTTTGACTTTATTTTCGGGAAATACAATATACCTGTAAGGTTAAACGGATAGTCAACATTCAGATGTATCCAGAACAGAGGGTCGTCCTGCATTGGATAAAGCTCATGGTAGAACTTCTTGTAATCTTCATCCTTAAGCGTACTCGGAGTTTTTGTCCACAGAGGCTCCATGTCGTTGATCACATTGTCCTCATCGGTTTCTGTTTGCTTGCCGTCTTTCCATTCTGTTTTTTTACCAAAAGCAACCGGTACAGGCATGAACTTACAATACTTGTTCAACAGGCCTTGTATGCGTCCCTTCTCAAGAAATTCCTTGCAGTCTTCTGATATATACAGAATAATGTCAGAGCCTCTGTCTGACTTTTCCGTATCGTCAATCTCGAACGAAGGACTTCCGTCGCAACTCCACCTTACAGCTTTTGCCCCGTCTTTATAACTCTTTGTGACAATCTCAACCTTGTCACTTACCATGAAAGCACTGTAAAATCCAAGACCGAAGTGACCGATAATGGCATTGGCATTATCCTTATACTTATTAAGGAAGTCATTTACTCCTGAGAATGCTATCTGGTTGATATATTTATCTATCTCTTCTTCAGTCATCCCGATGCCTCTGTCGCTGATGGTAAGAGTCTTTTTTGTCTCATCAAGAGTTACACGCACCGTGAGATCACCAAGTTCACCTTTAAACTCACCTTTTTCGGCAAGCGTCTTCATTTTCTGTGTTGCATCAACGGCGTTGCTAACCATCTCACGCAAAAATATCTCATGGTCTGAATACAAGAATTTCTTTATAACGGGGAATATATTTTCTGTCGTAACCCCAATGTTTCCTTTCTGCATAATAAATTAAAATTTTTAATGTTATACTTTGCCTATAAATAAGCAAAATCCGTGCCAATGTACAAGCCAGCACATTAAACGTTTGCCTCTATCAAAACACTGAAAATGTTTTAAAAAAGACCTTGTTCACTTACATGCATTCTACATTTAAAGCCAATATATACGCCAATTCGGGATAAGAATATAA
>CALNFG010000102.1 GCA_939792625.1 uncultured Prevotella sp. | reverse complement strand
CCGCGGTCTGTTCGGCTGTGGAAATAAAGCCGAAGGCCTGCCTTATTTGGAATGCCAGTTCGTCGACAATCATCAGTTTTTAGCCCAAAGGTTTGATTTTACGGATTATTTGGTGTATTTTTGCAACGCATACAATGCGTAAAGCATAATGCAAACTTACTAAAAATAATTGAAAATAAATGCCCGCGTGCATTACAAAATGATTATTTATTCTGTTTTAACGGTCGCCTGAGGCGGCACGCATAAGCAATGAGACTTAGCAGAAATCATATCTTGGCAGTCCTCGCGGCCGCTTTGACCATGACTTGCGGCATGAGTATTTACGCCCCGATACGCTTTGACAAGCAACTGGCGGTGCGCGAACGGATTGTGAAGGAACGCCTGATAAAAATAAGGTATGCCGAAGAAAAATATCGTAAGGTTTACGGCACTTACGCCGATGATTTTGACAAATTGGTGAAGGCGGGATGCCTTGTCGACTCTATGAGGTTTATTCCTTTTTCCGGAGGCAAGACTTTTGAGCTTACGGTGAATACCCAAATAGGCAAATCCGGACGCCAGATGCCGCTTATGGAATGTGGAGCAGGCTATGAGGACTATCTCAAGGGACTCGACAACAACAGAATATCCAATATGATAGAACAGGCTGATAACGCCGGACGGTATCCGGGACTGAAAATAGGAGACATAACCACACCTAATGACAATGCAGGAAATTGGGAATAACAGATTTGCAGGCAGAACGCAAATAAATGCTGACACGGCGGAAAACAGTCTGTCGGCAAACATAAATATGCGGAAGAAACCACGACTGACGATCCGCATCGGCAGTCACACCTTGTCTTTTTCGGCATTAAACGCCAACAAAGCCAACAGCATAATATACGAGCCTTACACGGTAAGAAGCGGTATATCTATGGCTGCCAATCTGAGAGAAGCCTTCAAGGAAATTGACTTGCTGGACAATGGCTGGAAAAGGGCTGCTGTACTGATAGACGCTCCTGTGCTGATGGTGCCTGTCGACGAATTTAAAGATAAGCAGAAAGAACTGCTTTATCATCATGCCATTATAGGGCACGAAGGAGAGACAGTGTTGTCCACTGTTTTGCCTTCACTTAACGCCGTGGCCGTATATTCCGTCAACAAAGACCTGAAACTGGTGATAGACGACCATTTCGATGACGTACGTTTCACTCACGTGTGTGCCCCGGTTTGGAATCATTTGTACCGCAGGAGTTTCACCGGAGTGCGGATGAAACTGTATGCTTATTTTCACGACAAGAAGATTGACGTGTTCAGCTTCCGGCAAAACCGTTTCAAGTTCACCAACTGTTTCGACACATGCCTTGTGCCTGATGCCGTGTACTTCATATTGAACGTATGGAAACAGCTGGCTTTCGACACCAAGCGTGACGAACTGCATCTTGTAGGTGAAATGCCCGAGCGTGAGGCTTTGGTAAAAGAACTTGGCTCATTCATTCAGAATATATATGTCATTAACCCGAAAGCTGAGTTTAACCGAGCGCCAATAACTGAGATAAAGAATCTTCCTTACGACCTTCTGACACATTTCATTAAAGGATAAAAGCACTGTGGACAGGCTTTTATCCCTCATACATTCTTCATTTCCTGATAAAAAGAATCAATCATGCGCATAATAACCGGAATATACAAGGGACGTCACTTCGACATTCCACGCACATTTAAGGCGAGACCGACAACTGATTTTGCAAAGGAAAACATATTCAATGTTCTTAACGGTTACATTGATTTTGACGGAGCATCCGGACTCGACTTGTTTTCAGGTACCGGCAGCATATCTCTTGAGATGCTTTCCCGCGGCTGCGCCTCGGTGATAAGTGTTGAGGCCGACCGCGACCATCATGCTTTTATCAAGCAATGCCTTGCAAAGCTCGGCACAGACAGGTGTGTCCCGTTACGCGGCGATGTGTTCCGTTTCATTAAAAGTTGTCACCGGCAGTTTGATTTCATTTTTGCCGATCCTCCTTATGCCTTGCCTGAACTTCCGCAGTTGCCTGAGATGATTCTTGGGCGCAATCTGCTGAATCCGGACGGCATACTTGTGCTTGAACACGGCAGACACAACAGCTTTGAGAATGTATCGGGATTTGTTGAACATCGTGCTTACGGCAGTGTTAACTTCAGCCTGTTCAGGCAATAGGTTGTTACTGTCTTGCTTAAAATGAGTCCGATACATATTCCCAGCAAAGCGCCGCATAACACATCACCGAAATAATGTACGCCAAGATAAATGCGCGAATAGCCTACGAAGGCAGCAAATGCCGGTAAGGACAGAGCAAATGTCTTTTCTTTAAAGAACTTCATGCAATATACCGATGCGCCAAACGCATTTGCGGCATGGCTTGAAACAAAGCCGTACAGTCCTCCACGGTAACTGCCGACATAATGCAGCATGTGGCAGACAGCCTCATCATGTGACGGACGAAGACGGCCGACAAGCGGTTTCAGCACTGAAGATGAAATCTGGTCACACAGCACGATGACAACAACCAAGCCCAAAAGTGCCGCAACGATGCGCCGGGTGTCATGGCCGTAAATATGAAACAGTCTGTAAACGAACAAGATTCCCCACAACAGCCATATTATACGCGAAGAAAGGCATACGGCTGAGATATCGGCTATAGGCCCGCCGTCGAAGTTTAGCATGACGGTCAATGTCTTGTCCCAGCTGTCTAAAATACTGACAATCTCACTCAACATAACAGTATGAAAATATCTGTCAATAATGTTTTTTTATATTATCTGCCTTTCTCGTCAAGCAGGTGAGTATGGCGTTTGATGATTTTCAATACAATGTATGCGGCACTGCATACGGCCGACAGCACGAGAAACGCAACGTTTATCTTTGTTTGGAACAATGTGTGGCTGATAACATCAAAAACAGAAAAGACAAGAAACAAGGCAAGCAGACCATTCTTTTCTTTTTTCAACACTTTCTTCCATGAAAATCGTAAAGGTGAACGGCGGAAATGCCTGAAATGCGGAATAAAGGCGGGAGTGATGTCTGCCCACGACAAGAACTTGTCGCCGAACTTGTTACGGAGGAAGATTTCTTCGGCATACATTATGCGCTCATAATACAGCCAAAGTAACAGAATGCTGACAACTACAAATCCTGCATTGCACGTGAGCAGGGCAATGCCTGTGTACATGAGCGAGTTTCCCAAGTAAAGCGGATGGCGGACCACAGAGTAAATGCCGGTGGTGTTGAGGCTGTCTGCCTGTTGGCTTCTTACGTTTCTTCCCGAAGTGCCTGCGGGGGTATTAAGCGACAGTGTAAACTCTGACGGCCAATCCCGACAGGCTGAGCGCCAGGCATATCCACTCATAATACTTCCAGCCACGTAGGAAGATGCACGGTAGTGCGGAAAAACGTGCGGTAACGATAAATACCAATAATCCCGCAACCAGTAGAATAATGGGAATGTAACTCCTGTAACGGAAAAGACAGATGCCCTGTGTCTCAAAAGTTTTTTGTAATGCCATAATACTTGTTTTTTATTATGGCGGCAAAGATAACAGGCAAGTTTGTGGAAATGTTGTAGGCTATGTGAACATAACCGTAAACTCATGCCGGCCTCCGCGGTAGGCGTATGACACGTGCCAGCCGTGATAATCACATACAGCCTTTACTATTGACAGGCCGAGGCCGCAGCCCTCTGTGTCTTGAGTGATACGGTAAAAGCGGCTGAAAATTCTGTCACCGTCAAGCGCTCCGTCATCAGATGTGTTGGCCACAGAAAACCTGTTGTCTGCGATGCTTATCATTATCTCCCCGCCGGCTTTGTTATGGCGTACGGAGTTTACCACAAGATTACTTATCATGCTCTCCATCAGAGGGCGGTTGGCACGTACCGGCAGTGTCTTGGTCATGAAGTATGTATGCAGGGTCAGGCCTTCCGACAGGCTTTCAAGATAAGGCAACAGGCTTTTTACCACGGCTGCTACATCCACAATGCCGGTGCCGTCAAACTGATTGTTTTCCATTTTTGCGAGCAGCAGCAGGTTACGGTTCAGCTTTGACATCCGGTTGTTTGTCATGTCGAGGTCTTGTATGATTGCTGCCTGCCGCTCCGTTATTTCCGGTAATTGCGACAGAAGTTCAAGCTTGCTCTTGAATACGGCCAGAGGTGTCTGCAGTTCGTGCGATGCGTTTTCGGTAAACTCCTTTTGCATGCGGAAACTGCTTATGCAGCTTTTCATGAAACGTGTCAGGGCCGTGTTCAGATAAGAAAATTCCTTTATGCCGCTTTCAGGCAAGGTGGGCACCACTCCTTTCTCAAGGCGGAAGTTTTCCAGGCTTTCGAGTGTATTGTAAAACGGCCGCCATGTGCGTCTCGATATGAGGCATACCGTCAGCATTACGGCAAGGCACAACAATACGGCAATGATTCCGAACTGTATCATTACGCCCTGTATGATGTCTTCCTCAAGGTCCAGTCTCGGTATGGGTTTGCCGCTCCTGACAGTCTCTATAACCTCTATCAGATCTTCCGCATAGAAGCTTTTCGTCAGCCAGTAAAACAATGGTGTGGCGAGCAGCATGAACGCCGCCATGCAGCCGGCAAACCATGCCAGCATGTTTCCCAGCAATCCTGTTTTGCGTTTCTTCATCAGGCTCATACGTTTATTTGCGCTCAATCCATTTGTATCCCATACCGTAGATGTTCCTTATGCAGTCATCGCATCCGGCTGCCGTAAGTTTGGCCTTCAGATTCTTGATGTGTGTGTAGACAAAATCATAATTGTCAAGCATGTCTGCCATTTCTCCGCTCAGATGTTCGGCCATTGCGCTTTTTGACACCACTCTCCCCTTGTTGCTGATAAAGAACAGCAGCAGTTCGTATTCCGATTTTGTCAGCGTCACCGTAACATCTCTTACCGACACTGACTTTTCCGGCAGATTTACCGTTATGCCGTTACTTTTAAGGATATTGCTGGCCGAAAAGTTCTTACGCCGTATTACGGCATATATGCGCATGCTGAGTTCTGCCAGATGAAAGGGTTTGGCCAGATAGTCGTCTGCCCCTGTGCCGAGGCCTTTTACCTTGTCGTCAAGAGAGTCTTTTGCCGAAACTATTATCACGCCTACCGGATTGCGCCGTTTCCTTATTTCGCGCAGCAGGTCAAGTCCGTTGCCGCCCGGAATCATGAGGTCAAGCAGCACACAGTCATATTCGTAGACATTTATTTTCATTTTTGCCTCGGCGTAAGTGAACGCCTGTTCGCAAAGATAATTCTCCGTGCCTAAATAGGCCACGATGCTGTCAGACAGGTTACGTTCGTCTTCGACAATCAAAATTTTCATATTCTGTTACTATTGTTTTTTTGTGTGTTTATTTCATCAGCATAACGATGCCGCCGGCAGTGATGAGCAATGCTCCGGCTGCGGTCTTTGCACTGACAGGCTCCTTCAGTAGCAGAAACGACAGACAGACGGTGACGGGTACGCTCATTTTGTCTATCGGAGCGACACGCGATACATCACCGTTTTGCAGGGCCTTGAAGTAAAACAGCCACGATAAGCCGGTGGCGGCTCCCGACAGAACAAGGAACAGCCACGAGCGGCACGTTATGGTCCTGACCTCTTCCGCATGGCTGCCTGCAAGGACAATGCCCCATGTGATGATCAATATCACCGACGTGCGTATGGCCGTGGCCAAATCAGAATTGATGTCTTTCACCCCGATTTTGGCGAAGATTGCCGTCAGTGCGGCAAAGAATGCCGAAAGCAAAGCATAATATTTCCACATGATGCAGATGATGGTTTTGATGAATACGGATACTGCGGCGGCAAGATTCGGAACAGCCCCCCCGCCGCAATGTTTTTAACGCATTATTTGCGCTCTTGTTTTTGTATGCCGGCAAAAATAAGAAGTGATTTTGAAGAAATTCTGAAGAACTGCGGCAGAAACGGCGGCTACATAAGCGGAGAGAACATTCTTACCAGCGATTCCCACAGACGGTGTGTGAAGGAAAGGCGCCTTGTGCGCATGTATTCGGAGTATTTCACACACTGCTTCATGTCAGTCATGAAAACAGACTTTATGCGGAGAGCCATGTCGCGGTCGTAAATGAAGACGTTGCTCTCGAAATTGTTGTCGAAGCTGCGGAAGTCGATGTTCGTCGAGCCGCAGGTTGACAGAGAGTCGTCGCTGACGAGCAGTTTGGAATGGTTGAAGCCCGCCTTGTACAGATAGACTTCTACGCCGGCATCGGCAGCCTCCTGTACGTACGAGCGGCCGGCCCACTCGACAAGCTTGGCGTCAGAGTGCATCGGCACCATCAGCCGCACGTCTATGCCGGCAAGCGCGGCGGTGCGCATGGCGAACATTACGGGCTCGGTGGGAAGAAAATAAGGAGTCTCCATGTAGACATACTGCTTGGCCTCAAGCAGTATGCGGACATAGCCCTGCATCATCTCGGGCCATTGGCTGACAGGGCTGCTTGTCACCACCTGCATGATGCAGTCGTTGCTGACAGCGGGGTCTTGTTCGGGATAATAACAGTGGTTGGTGATGAGTGTGCGGTCAACGAAATACCAGTCGACAAGGAACGCCCGCTGTATGCCGTACACGGCACCGCCGCGTATGCGCAGATGAGTGTCGCGCCAGGGTGTGTCTTTGGTGCCTTTCAGATAGCGCATGGCTATGTTCATGCCGCCGATGTAGCCCACCTTGCCGTCTATCACGCACAGTTTGCGGTGGTTGCGGTAGTTCACCTTGCCGGTAAACGCCGGAAACTTGACCGGCATGAACGCATGCACGTCCACGCCGGCGGTGCGCATGCGCTCGAAGAAGGAGCTGCGGACGTTCCAGCACCCCACATCGTCGTATATGAAGCGTACCTCCACACCGCTGCGTGCCTTGTCCATGAGGGCGTCGGCCACGAGGCGGCCCAGCGGGTCGTCGCATATAATGTATGTCTCCAGATGTATGTGGTGGGCGGCCCGGCCTATGTCGTGCAGCAGGGCATGGAGGAAGGCGTAGCCGTCGGTCAGGATGTCGGCCGTGTTGTTCTTGAACGGCAGCGCCTGGTTGCGGCTGGCGAAGAGCTTTATCAGCACGGCATGTTCACGGGGCAGTACGAGATTCTGCTGCCCGGCAAACTCAAGCATGGAGCGCTTTGTCAGCTGGTCCATGCTGCGCCTGCTTATGAATTTCTCCTTGCGCGTGTTCTGTCCGAAGAAGAAATACAGCACGATGCCTATCACGGGGATGAACATCAGCACAAGCATCCATGCCATTGTCTTGGCCGGCTGCCTGTTGTCCATCAGCACCGTGATCATGGTGACAACCACCACGCTGACGTATATCACGAATATGAACCAGTCGAAGTAAACCATTTGTTTAATTCATAATTCATAATTCATAATTCATAATTCATAATTCATAATTCACGATTTTAATTCATAATTCATAATTCATAATTCATAATTGAGCTTCTCACCGCTCATGAATGAAACAATGCCCAAGAATGAAACAATGCCTAACAACCCAATTATGAATTATGAATTATGAATTGTGATTATTATCTCGTTTCCAAGTTCTTTTGCGATGGCGTTGCGTATGCCTTGCATGTCTTTGTATTCCTCCATGAGCTTCATCATTTTCTCAGGGTCGTTCACCGAGAGGTGAATTTCACGCTGCAGTTCGTTCATGCGGCGTTCCACATAGTTCATGCGGAAGTCCAGTATAAGATGTTCCACCTGGTTGCGCAGAGTGTCGCCGTCGTGTTTCACCTGCAGGCTCCTGCTCAGCCTGAAGCGGTCTATGGCCATGTCCGTGGCCGTGCGGCTGATGTCGATGTCGGGGTGGCGGGTGAAATAGCTTTCGGCCCTGAAGCCCTCGTCGTTGTTGTGCTCGACGGCCTCTGCAAGCATCCTGTTGTACAGGTCGTTGTCAAACTTCAGATTGTCGGCACCCAGGTCGTAGCTGACATACTGCGACACGCTGAGGTCAATCTTGCCGCCGTCGCCGGTGTCGACGTCCTTGTAGAGAATCTCCTCGCCGTGGCGCACCACCATCTGCATGAGCATGTATTCAACGTCAGGCGCCTGCCTCACGGGGTGCACCTGCTGCAGAGGCCTGCCGGGGGCGGCAGCCCCCGCCTCATCGCGGCGCTGCTGCTTCTGTTTTTCCTCCATGTCGCCGCGTATGAAGTTGTTGGCGGTGCTGATGAGCGTGCCCTCGTTCATGCCGAGACGGTGGGCACACTCGGTAATGTAAGTGGCGCGCTTTATCTGGTCTTGTATCACCGACACGCTCCTCACTATGCTGCTGATGGCTTCAGAGCGCTTTACGGGGTCGGTCACGCCGCGCAGCAGCAGGTTGGTCTTGAACTCGATGAAGTCCGTCTGATGCGCCTCTATGTAGTCGCGGAACTCCTGCGCCGGCAGCTTCCGTGCGAAGCTGTCGGGGTCGTCGCCGTCGGGCAGCAGCAGCACCTTTACGTTCA
>CALNFG010000101.1 GCA_939792625.1 uncultured Prevotella sp. | reverse complement strand
CGGCGTTTAGCCCGCTAAACTTACTCAAACAGCAATCGGAAACATCCCGGAAATACATCTCAATACATTTAACAAAAAAATCAAAAACAGTTTCTTACGCCGCGTAACCTATTTCTTCATCGCAATGGTCAGGCCGTCGCGCAGCGGCAGTATTACTTTCTCCACGCGGTTGTCGTGCGCAATGAAGTCGTTGAACGTCTCAATGCCTATGGTCTGGCGGTCGGTGGGGCGCGGCGTTTCAAGCACATGGCCGTCCCAGAGGGTGTTGTCGGCCAGGACGAATCCTCCCGGGCGCAGCACTGAGAGTGCCATTTCGTAAGCCTCGGTGTAAGTGCGCTTGTTGCCGTCGATGAACACCATGTCGAACACCACTCCCAGCCGGGGTGCCTCCATGATGGCGTCGCCTATGATGAAGCGTATCTTGTCGGCCACGGCCGAGCCTTCAATCCACGGGCGGGTAAAGTCCTCCAGCTCGTCGTTAATCTCGTATGTGTACACCTTTCCTCCCTCGCCGAGGCCTTCGGCCATGCAGATGGCACTGTAGCCGCTGAAGGTTCCCACCTCAAGAATGTTCTCCGGCCGCACCATGCGCACAAGCATCTTCAGCAGACGGCCCTGCAGATGACCGCTGGCCATGCGCCCGTGCAGCAGGTGAATGTTGGTGGCACGCCACAGACGGTAAAGATAATCACCCTCGGGATCAATGTGGGAGAGAAGATAATCATTTAATTCATAATTCATGTTTTATAATTCATGATTCATAATTGGGTTGGTGTCAATTCATAATTGGCGGCATCATTATTGGTTGAACACTGCCGGCACAATTATGAATTGTGAATTATTATAAGTTCTTCTATCGCCAGCAGGTATGAGTCGAGACCGAAACCGCATATCACACCGAGGCATGCACACGATATCATTGACTTGTGGCGGTACTCCTCGCGACGGTGGACGTTGGAGATATGTACCTCTATCACGGGGCAGCGCAGCGAGCGTATGCAGTCTTGCAGAGCAATGCTCGTGTGGGTATAGGCTCCGGCATTAAGTACTATTCCGTCGTAAGTGAAGCCCACTTCCTGCATCTTGTCTATCATCAGGCCCTCAACGTTGCTCTGGAAGTATTCTATTTCCACGTCGGGAAATCTTTTTCTCAGCTTCGGCAGATAATCGTCAAACGAACTGCTGCCGTATATGCCCGGCTCTCTTACTCCGAGAAGGTTCAGGTTGGGACCGTTAAGAATCAGTATTTTCATAATCGGAAAAATTTGTTTAACTTTGCATTGCCAGACCCGTCTGCGCCGCATCAGCGAGTTACGGCATGGCGGCAGACGGGCCGCACACGTTGCAAAAGTACTAAAATAAATGGAAACACCGGACAAAAAGCCATCTAATATAGCAGACGCCTACCGCCGTTACATGAAGCTGGAACGTAACTTTACGCCAAACACGCTTGATGCCTACATGCACGACATCGAGAAACTGCTGAATTATTTCTCACGTAATGGCATTGACCCGCTGACCGCAGGGCTGGCCGACCTGCAGGCCTTTGCTGCCCATCTGCATGACGAAGGTGTGGGGGCGCGCTCGCAGTGCCGCATACTCAGCGGCGTGAGGACGTTCTACAGATTCCTGCAGGTTGACGGTTATATAACCGACGACCCGTCGGAGCTGCTCGAGTCGCCGCAGCTGGGCGAACATCTGCCCGAAGTGCTGACCACTGCCGAGGTTGACCGCCTTGAGCAGGCAGTGGACCTGACAAAGTGGGAGGGGCAGCGCAACAAGGCCATTGTCGAAGTACTGTTCAGCTGCGGACTGCGTGTCAGCGAACTCGTGGCACTGCGGCTTTCAGACCTTTACCTGGAAGAGCATTTCGTGCGAGTGGTGGGCAAGGGGCGCAAGGAGCGACTCGTGCCAATGTCAGACAGTGCCGTGAAGCAGCTGCGCCTGTGGTTCATTGACCGCAACCGGATGGACATAAAGCCCGGTGAGGAAGATTACGTGTTCTTAAACCGCCGCGGAGCCCATCTGACACGCACGATGATTCTGATAATGATAAAACGTCTCGGCAATGAGGCCGGCATAACCAAGACAATAAGCCCGCACACCTTGCGCCACAGTTTTGCCACGGCGCTGCTCGAAGGAGGCGCCGACCTGCGTGCGATACAGACCATGCTGGGGCACGAGAGCATAGGTACGACCGAGATTTACACGCATATCGACACTCATGAACTGCGCCGTGAAATTCTGGAACATCACCCGCGGAACATCACAAAACATTGAACTGACAGGCTGTTTGCGGGCGTGAAATCATTAAATTATCGTTTTTCGATAATTTTTTATCGAAAATATTTGGAGCTTTAAATAATTGTCTGTACTTTTGCATATCGAAAAACGATAAATAATAATCAAGTAACGATAATCAGGCAGACCGGCTGCCATACTCTCTCTAACATTAATTGATTAACGTGTCACAGGTCCGCTGCCGGCATGAAAGCGGCAGCGGACAAAGACAGAAAAAGAAAACAGCCATGAAGAAGAAACTCAACCTGTTCTGCGTACTCATATTCATAGTGCTGGTGTGTGACATCGCGTCGATGTCAACCGAGATTGCCACCGGCTTCATGAGTGGTTACAGGCACGGCGTGGAAGGCCATGACCTTACCGAGACCGGTGCCTATAACGTAAACTTCATATCAGTTCTGCCCACAGATATTTCTGACGCCACGGCACAGACAATGGTCGGCGGGGACACCCGCGCTGTGCAGAAGGTGTGGCCCACGCGACTGATCGTGCCGAAAGGACAGCGTCCGGGCATATTCGAGGCCGTGTTCGGACTGGCCGTGTCGCTGGCCGTGTTCGTACTTCAGGTGGCAGCGCTCGTGGCGTTTGTCTGCTTTGTGAGAAATGCCAATAGAAAGCGTGTCTTCATACGCAGCAACACAACCTTGCTCAGACTTATGGGGTGGTGTCTTGTTGCGGCCGGAGTGATAATGACGGCGGTCTCGTGCTATGACACATATCTTGCACAGCAGTCGTTCAGCCTGAGCGGATATGTCGTGAATTATGGTGATTCTTTTTACTGGGAGGCTGTAATCTTCGGTCTTTTTGCGCTTGTCATGGCCGAGGCCTTTGCCCTGGGACTGAAGA
Source organism: uncultured Prevotella sp. (assembly GCA_939792625.1). GTDB lineage: Bacteria > Bacteroidota > Bacteroidia > Bacteroidales > Bacteroidaceae > Prevotella. The sequence goes on along the minus strand of CALNFG010000101.1, from coordinate 5,401 downwards.
TGAAAGAGGAGCAGGAGCTTACAATATAGAAGGGGTGTTGCGCATGGGTAAAATAATAGTGAACCTTGATGTGGAGATGGCCAAACGCAAAATATCTCTCAGTGAACTGGCAGAGCGCGTTGGCCTGACGCAGGCCAACCTGTCAATCCTGAAGACGGGAAAGGCGCGAGCCGTGCGCTTCAGCACGCTTGAAGCCATCTGTCGCGAGCTGGGTTGCCAACCCGGAGACATTCTTGAATATCGGGACGGATAACGGATTGTAAGCAGGCGGAAACATACGAATATGACACAAATATCCGTAAAAGGTATAAATTTTATTAAATGTAACATATAACTGCTATCGTGTCTGTAATAAAAAAACTATATTTGTCAAATCATTTTAAACCATTGTTTATGAAAATAAAACATTTTTTTGTTGCTGCCTTACTTTTTATAGCAAGTACGGCAGCGGTTATGGCGCAAGGAATGCAGATGCCGCCCATACCGGTAGACACCGCGGTGAGGATGGGCAAGTTGCCTAACGGCCTGACTTACTACATCCGCCATAACGGTTATCCCGAACATCGTGTTAACTTCTACATTGCCCAGCGTGTCGGCTCGATACAGGAAGAGGAGAGTCAGCGCGGCCTTGCTCATTTCCTTGAGCACATGGCGTTCAACGGCTCTGACAACTTTAAGGGTAACGGCCTTATCGAATATCTGCGCTCCATTGGTGTGGAGTTCGGCCGCGATCTCAACGCTTATACATCAATCGCAGAGACTGTTTACAACATTGATAACGTGCCTTCGAACAGTGTTTCTGCCCTCGACTCTTGTCTGCTTATACTGAAAGACTGGTCAAACGGACTTACACTCGACGCAGCCGAGATAGATAAGGAGCGCGGAGTGATAGAGAACGAATGGCGTCTGCGTTCTTCTGCAACACAGAGAATGATGGAGCGCAATCTCGAAAAACTGTATCCGGGCAGCAAGTACGGACGCCGTATGCCTATCGGAACAATGGAAGTGATTAAGAACTTCAAGCCCGAAGTTCTCCGTCAGTATTATCACAAGTGGTACAGACCCGACAATCAGGCCATCATCGTAGTGGGTGACATTGACGTAAACCGTACAGAGGCCAAGATAAAGGAACTGTTCGGCGGCATAAAGCTTGATCCGAACGCGGCAAAGGTAGTGCCCGAGCCTGTGCCTGACAACAACGAGCCTATAATCATCGTTGACAAAGACAAGGAGCAGCAGGTAAACGTAGTTCAGCTGATGTTCAAGCACGACGACGTGCCCGACAGTCTGAAGACCAGCCTTGCATACATGCTTCAGCAGTATATGGTGAGCCTTTCTACCCAGATGCTCAACGCACGTCTTGGCGAAGTGGCACAGAATCCCGACTGTCCGTTCGTTCAGGCATTTGTAAGCGACGGTGACTACATCTATGCTAAGACAAAAGACGCCTTCACGGTAGTATGTGTTCCCAAACCCGGAAAGACCGACGAGGCCATCTCTGCCGCAATGCGTGAGGTGATGCGTGCAACCAAGTTCGGTTTCACTCCCACCGAGTTTGTCCGCGCGAAGTCTGAATACATGAGCCAGCTGGAGAAGATATACACCAACCGCGACAAGCGCGAAAGCACTGTTTACTGCCAGCTTTACACACGCAACTTCATCGACAACGAGCCTATCCCGTCAATTGAAGACGAATATGCAATAATGCAGCAGGTTTCACCGGCAATCCCCGTTGACGCAATCAACGAAGTGATGAAGCAGCTCGTAAGTGTTACCGACACCAATCTAGTGGTTCTCAGCTTCAACACAGAGAAGGACGGAGCCGTTTATCCTACGGCCGAGGGCATAAAGAAGGCCATCGACGCCGTTCACTCCGAGCAGCTCACCGCATGGGTGGACAATGTTAAGAACGAGCCGCTCATCGCCCAGCTGCCTGCTAAAGGTACCATTACGGGCGAGAAAGAGAACAAGGAACTGGGTTATAAGGAGCTTACCCTCTCTAACGGCGCACGCGTATTGCTGAAGAAGACAGACTTCAAGGATGACGAGGTTGTTCTCGACGCCACATCAAAAGGTGGCTCGTCACTGCTCGGTGAAGAAGATCTTGTCAATGCAAAAGTGTTCGACATGGTGATATCTTCGAGCGGTCTGGGCAATTTCAGCGTAACCGAACTCGAAAAAGCTCTTGCCGGAAAACAGGCCAATGCCAACCTCACTCTGAACAATCTGCACGAAGGACTGTCTGGAAGGTCTACTCCGAAAGATCTTGAGACTCTCTTCCAGCTCACTTATCTCTACTTCACCGACGTCAGGAAGGACGAGAAGAGCTTCGGCTCGCTGATGACAACGCTCGAGACACTGCTCAAGAATCAGGAACTTTCACCCGACAGAGCATTCTCTGACTCTCTGATGGCAACGCTTTACAGCCACAATCCGCGCTACATGTCGCTCAAGCTTGACGACCTCAAGAAGATAAACTACGACCGCATACTGCAGATTGCAAAAGAACGTACAGCCAACGCCGGCGACTTCACATTCACAATTGTCGGCAACTTTGACGAGGCAGCCATCCGTCCGCTCATCGAGCAATATATAGCTTCTCTGCCCGGCAACGGCGCAAAGGAGAACTGGAAGAAGGTGTCGACATACAACAAGGGTAATGTCGAGAACAAGTTCACCCGCAAGATGGAGACTCCGAAAGCCAACGCATACATGTACTGGTACAATCTGAACGTGCCCTATTCACTTGAGAATGCGGTTATGGCCAGCGCAGCCGGACAGGTGCTTGAGATGATTTATCTGCAGAAGATACGTGAGGAGGCAGGTGCCGCTTATTCGGCCGGAGCTTTCGGAACGGCTTCTCTCGGTGGTGACACTCCGTTTACGGCTCTTGTCGGTGTATGTCCGATGGATCCCGGAAAGAGCGCCGATGCTCTGAAGATAATGAACGATGAGGCACAGAAGCTGGGCACAACCGTTGATGCAGACATGCTCAACAAGGTGAAAGAACTTATGCTGAAGCGTGCCGACGACGACGCCAAGACCAACAACTACTGGATAAGCACGATAAATGATTTCGACGAGTACGGCGTAGACACATATACTAACTACAAGAACGTTGTCAACGCTCTCACACCTGAGAAGGTTGCAAAGTTCGTCAAGGATGTTATCTTGGCCGGAGGCAACAGCGTGAAAGTCATCATGCTGCCCGAGTCAGCAAGCAAGTAACAACCTAATTCTATACTTGAGACACTTAATCCCTTTCCTGCGCGTGGTGCGTGGGAAGGGGATTTTCTTTTACCCTGCATTAAAGAGGCGCAGTGCGGATGCAGGCATCTTATTTCGTGCCGTAATGTCAAAAAAATTGATAAAGTGATGTGTAGTATGAAATAATTCAGTATATTTGCCGCCGTTGCGGTCGTCCGAAGTGTGGTGCAGAGATTGTAGTGATTACAGATTCGGCATCCGGCGGCCGGAATAAGTTTGAAAAACCGTTTATTATCATTGTACTAACATTATATTTATACTATGGAACAGAAGAAAGAAACACGTATCGAACACGACCTGTTGGGCCGCAGGGAACTGCCGGCCGATGCCCTTTACGGCATTCAGACATTGCGCGGCATGGAGAATTTCTCCATCAGCCGTTTCAAGCTTGAGTATTATCCGGCTTTTATCAACGGACTGGCATACACCAAGATGGCCGCCGCCGCCGCCAACCATCAGCTCGGACTGCTCACCGACGAGCAGTATGCCGGCATCAAGGCCGCCTGTGAAGACATCCTGGCCGGCAAGTATCATGAGGATTTCCCCGTTGACATGATACAGGGCGGAGCCGGAACAAGCACCAATATGAATGCCAACGAGGTGATAGCCAACATAGCATTGCTGCACATGGGACATAAGCCGGGAGAGTATGAATACTGTTCTCCACACGACCACGTCAACCGTTCGCAGTCTACCAACGATGCTTATCCCACGGCCATACACATGGGGCTGTATGCAAGTCATCTTGACCTGCTGCCGCATCTGAAAGACCTTGTGGCCGAGTTCCGTAAGCGTGGCGATGATTTTGCCAATATCGTCAAGATGGGCCGCACACAGCTTGAAGACGCCGTGCCGATGACGCTGGGACAGACGTTCTACGGTTTTGCCAGCATACTTGAAAACGAACTGGTGCATCTCGACGAGGCTGCGGCCGACTTCCTCACTGTCAATCTCGGTGCCACGGCCATAGGCACGGGTATCTGTTCGGAGCCGGGCTATGCCGAAAAGGCTGTCGAGTCGCTGGGACGTCTCACCGGATGGGACGTTAAGCTGGCTGACGACTGGGTGGGCGCCACTTCAGACACATCGTGCATGATAGGCTACATGTCGGCCCTGAAGCGTGTTGCCGTCAAGCTGAGCAAGATATGCAACGACCTGCGCCTGCTGGCGAGCGGTCCGCGTTGCGGCATAGAGGAGATCAACCTGCCCGCACGTCAGCCCGGCTCGTCGATAATGCCCGGCAAGGTGAATCCCGTCATTCCTGAAGTTGTAAGCCAGGTGGCATTCAAGGTGATAGGCAACGAACTCTGTGTGACCATGGCCGGAGAGGCTTCGCAGATGGAACTGAACGCCATGGAGCCTGTCATGGCCCAGTGTTGCTTTGAGTCTGTCGACCTGCTGCGCAATGCCATGGACACTCTGCGCACACTTTGTGTGGAGGGCATCACAGCCAATCCCGAGCATTGCCAGGCCGAGGTGCGCAACAGCATCGGCATTGTGACTGCTCTTAACCCGTATATCGGTTATGACCATTCTACTAGCATTGCCAAAAAAGCGCTTGAGACGGGCCGTAGCGTGTACGACCTTGTGCTTGAGGAAGGCATACTTACGCAGGAAGATCTCGACACCATTCTCGACCCGAAGAACATGATACGGCCCGTGAAGCTCAACATCCGTGCCCGCAAATAAATCCGTAACCTGTTGCGGTGTTAATGCCGCAACCTTTGTAAAAGGTAAGCTTTTGGTCAGTAAAAGGTTTTCTTTTACAAGCCAAAAGCTTACCTTTCATTTTGTCATAAGACAAGCCTCTGATGTTAATACATGAATAGATGGCGTGTCTTTTGTACGCATCCTCTTTTAATGAGAGTTTCGTTTATCTCTTTTTATATACTTTTTTTGAATATATGCCATTGTCGGTTACAACTCTTATGAAGTATATCCCTTCAGGCAGTATGGATACGTCAACGCCTGTGCTTTTTTTCAAATCGGCCTTGACTATCCTTATCATGCCGCTGATGTCAGCTACGATGAGCTGTTTTATGGCGTTGAAATTACCATGTACATACATAATGTCTTGTAGAGGTACTGGCGAGATGAACATTTTGTTTGATTTTGAGTTCAAGTCAGTTATATC
>CALNFG010000100.1 GCA_939792625.1 uncultured Prevotella sp. | reverse complement strand
TTGATGTAAAGCCGTTGGCCGGTCTTCTTGCGGCGGTAGGCAAGCACGCCGTTGCGGAGGTCGGTTTTCTTCAGACCGGCCATGTCGACAAAAGGCATTCCGCGCGTGTAGAAACTGAACATGAAGAGGTCGCGCGAAAGTTGCAGCGCATGGTCAGACGAAAGGTCGAGGGCTTTGATTCTGCGGATTACCTGCGCAGGCACGGCACGCTTGACGGTCTTGCCTATGCCCGTATATACGTGCTTGAAAGGCGAGCGGTCGCCGGTCAGTCCCTGCTCCACGGCGCGGTTGTATATTGCCCGGAGGTTGCGCATGTAGAACGATGTGGTGTTGGGCACAAGGCCCTGTTCACCAAGCCATGCCTCGTATTCCCTTATCAGTTCCGGACTTATTTCATTGAAACGCAAGTCGCTGCGCCCGACACAGAAGCGCATAAAGCTATTAGCCGTTGTCGTATATGTTTCGGCAAGGCGTTCCTTGCCGATGCGTTTCAGGTTTGAAGTGAGGGTGCGCACAAACCCATTGAGTTCCCCTTCGTTGCCGTCCGCCGAAAGAAATGCGTCAACTACCTGAGCGGCTGTATATTCCTTATTTGATGAGTCTAATTGCCGTATGATTCCATTGATGCGTGCCGCATCTTTATGTATTCTTTCTTTCATCGAAAGAAGATGATTCAGGCGTTCCTGTTCTACGTCCGCACCGGGTAGTTTCAGCGTGCTGCCGTCCCACTCGTCTGCGAATATTCTGTACCCTGTGTTTACCTGCCGTGATATGCGTCCGTGCGTGATTCTGAAATAAAGCGCGCCTTCCCTGCCTGCCACCGTTGAGCGGCGGAATCTTAGTTTTACTGTTGCCATGATGTTGTTGATATGTTTTTTATTTATGACTGATTTCAGATCAAGGAAGGAGCTGTATAAAAGCCGGTAAGGTTTTCGCGGACAAGTACATCAACTCAGCCGGCTCTGAAAAGCTTATCTTTCGGGTCGCAAAAGCTTACCTTCAGGCTTGCGAAAGGTAAGCTTTGACAAGACAAAAGGTTACCTTTCAGATTGTTATGAACAACCTTGCCGAAAGCGCCTGAATGTAACTGCCGGTGTATGTTTGGCTTCTTGTTTTTGCAGGCAATGACACGGCGCAATCAGATTGTACAGGGTTGCTCTATGTATTAAAGTGTTGCTGACTTGAAGCTCTTTTCTTACGTGCGTCTTGTCCGGTTGCCGGCTTCTTGCTAAATTTGCAGACCGGAAAAATCATTTGCAGATGAATACCTATGAAATTTTTTCTATCCGTACCCATCCGGAATGGCGCATCACGGCGGCCCGCTGGTTTCAAGAGAAATGGGAAATACCTCTGGAGGAATATCTGACGAGCATTGACGAGAGCATAAACGGCTCCGGGGCTGTTCCGCAGTGGTATATTGCGGTTGAAAGGCAACGGATAATTGCCGGAGCAGGTGTGATAGACAACGACTTTCACGACCGCAAAGACCTTACGCCCAATGTTTGTGCCCTATACGTAGAGCCTCAACAGCGCTGTCGTGGAATTGCCGGAAACATGTTGGCACATATATGTAAAGACATGGCCGGCAGAGGGGTCGGCACTCTTTATCTTATCACTGAGCATACATCGTTTTACGAGCGTTATGGCTGGGATTTTCTGTGTATGGTGCGGTGTGATTCAGGAGAACTGATCAGGATGTATAAAAAAGACTCCAGGCTGTGAGTAGTTTCAGACCGTAAGTTAAACCCCGACCGGTCATCATACCGCATTGCCTTTGTATGTCTGTCGGTGTCATGCTCTTCGTTTTACTTTCTGTTCCTGCCGCCTCCTAAGTTCCCGTTTTGTCTTGACGTGGCCCGCCGCGCCTGCGACAAGAGCAGAAACTTATGCGTCAGGCATGAACTGAAAATAAGCTTGAAGCTTAATGACCGATTTGGGTTAAAGAAACGAGGCTGTATCGTAAAAGGAATTTACGACGCAGCCTCGTTGTCTTACAGTATGTTCTTGGAAACTGTTTTGATTTTTTGCAGAACTCATTTTATTGGTGAAACAGCATGATTCTTTGTAAATGTCTTGAGCGTTTTTCCGGCCGCTCCCGATTGCTGTTCTCAACGTTTAGCCCGCTAAACTTACTCAAACAGCAATCGGAAACATCCCGAACACACATCTCAATACATTTAACAAAAAATCAAAACAGTTTCTTACTTGTTCCGGCGATTATCTTACCACAAACTTCTTGCCGTCTGTTATATAGACGCCCTCCGGCAGACGGCTCGCATCAGTGCCGACGTACACTCCGCCGATGGTGTAGATTGAGCCGGAAGGCTTGCCGACAGTGATGCCGGTTATGCCGGTCGGTGTGAAACTGTTGTAGCGTTGCTTCACTTTGCCGGCGCTCATGGCACCGGTGTATATGGCAAACTCGTCGATGACACCGGTGAAGAAGTTGTCGAATGTCACGTTGACGTTACCCACCGTGAGCGGCTCGTTGTTGTCGCTGATGTCGCCGGTCAGGTCGGTCGATTCGCCTGCGAGCGTACCGTTGACGTACAGTTTCAGTGTCTTTGTGTAGCTGTCGCGCACGCACACGATGTATGCCCATTCACCGTTGAAGTACGGAGTGCCGTCGGCCGAGGCCTCGCTCTTGGTCGAGTTGTCGTCGATGGCAAACTTCAGCAGGCCGTTCTTGTACTCCAGGCCTATCCATTTGCCGGTAGTGCCGGCGGCGGAAGATGCCGAGATGCTGCCTTTGTGGAAGATGTAGGCGGCGTTGTCGGTTGATTTCATCCAGAATTCTATCGTGAAGTCCTGTTCTCCGAGCTGCAGACGGTCGTATGCCTGCTGCGTGAAGTACGACGAGCCGTCAAGCATTACCGCGCCGCCGGCCATGCCTTCGGTTGCAGCGGGTGAGCCTACGGCCTCGGCGCTGCCTTCCACGGCGTTGGGAGTGGAGCCGCCGGCCAGTTCGTCAAAGTGGTATGCGGCCACCGGCGTAAGCTCCACCTTGTCGCGCACAGTTATCGTGCCGCTTACAGAAGCCGTTGTCTCGCCGCCCGTTGTTGTCACTTCATACGTGTAAGTGCCTGTCTGCGTGGGCGTGCCGCTTATGGTCAGAGTGGCCGTCTCAGCGTCAGTGGTCATCGTCACGCCGTCGGGCAGCCCCTCGGCTTCCACACCCGTGGCGTTGACCCACATGTATTTTATCTCGCCGATAGACTCGCCCAGTTCAACAGTCTGGTTAAGACTGCCGCCGACAGAGCGCAGCTGGGCAGCCGTGGAGTAGCGGTCGGGCAGATAATAGCCAAGATGCGGCGGCTGGTTATACGCCACGTTCTGCCATGCCACGGCCATGCGGTAATTGTGGTCCTGCATGAGACAGGGCACGCGATACTGTGTTTCTTCCGTCGTTGTGAATATAAGCAGGTCGGCTTCGGTGCTTCCGTCGTGCAGTATCACTTCCTCTCGCCAGTCACCTAGGATGTCAGCCTGCAGGTTGGGGGTCTTCTTTGTCGAGTTGCACGATGCCGCGTTGCTGTAACCGGCCAGAGGCCACGACTCGGCGGTGCCCGTAAGCTGTTCGTTGAGTTTTTCTATGGTGGTGCCGTCGAGCAGTTCTTCCTGCAGGTCGCCGTCCCAGTATATGCGGAAGTTGCATGAAGGGCGCTTGCCGGCTATCTTGTTGCCCTTGCAGTCGAAGGTGCTTGTGCCTTTAGAGCCTGACGAGTAGTCGGATATCGGCCAGGCCTCACAGCCGCGCCATTTGTCGCTCAGGTCGGCTATCAGTCCGCGGCCTATATCGTTGCCGCTCTGTTCCAGTCCCCATATTATTTCGCCTGTCCGTGCGTCGCGGAACTCTGCATCCCATTGGTAAGGCGATTTCTTCTCCTCATGCACCATCCATACCTCGAGTCCTTCACGGTCGGGGTCGAAGTCGCCCAGGTGCAGCGCGTCGCCGTGGCCCGCTCCCGTCCGGTAAAGCAGGGTGCCGTCATGGTCGAGACACGCAGCGCCGTACACTATCTCGTCGCATCCGTCGCCGTCGACATCTCCCACCGACAGGCAGTGCGAGCCCTCAGCGTAGAGGCCCTCGCCCGCCGTCTCAGAGCTGTGCAGCCATCTCTGCGTGAGGTTTTGTCCGTCAAAGTCCCATGCACAGACGTATGCCGCCGTATAATATCCGCGGCACATCACGAGGCTCGGTTTCTGCCCGTCCAGATAAGCGATGCAAGCCAGATAGCGCTCCGAGCGGTTACCGTAAGAGTCGCCCCACTGCGAGTTTGTCCTCACCGAGCGCAGCGGCACGTAGCTCACCGTGGTCAGTTCGGCCCCCGTCTGTCCGCTGAACACCGTCAGATATTCAGGTCCCGACATGATGATGCCCATGTTCGAGCCCGAAGATATGCGGTAGTCATCGGTCACTTTGTCATCGCCCATAAGCACGGCCTTGCCCTGTCCGTCTATCGTTCCAGGCGCCGTCTTGCACGCCACTTCTGCACGGCCGTCGCCGTCGAGGTCGTACACCATGAACTGCGTGTAGTGCGCTCCGGCACGTATGTTGCGGCCCAGGTCGATGCGCCACAGCTTTGTGCCGTCGGTCTCGTAGGCGTCAATGTACACATTGCCCGTGTAAGCGCCGCGTTCTGAATTGTCGTGCGAGTTTGACGGGTCCCACTTCACGATGATTTCATACTCGCCGTCGCCGTCAACATCGCCCACCGAACAGTCGTTCGGACTGTAAGTGTAGCTCACTCCGTCGGGTGTCGTACCGCCTTCGGGACGGTCAAGATGTACTTTCTTGTACCCCTCGGCCCATACTTCGGGCACGGCTGTCTCTCCGATCACTTCTCCGGCCTCATTCACGGTCTTGATTACATATTCTGACCCGGCCGTGCCTCCCCCGTCGGTGTAGTTGGTTGTCTGGGTTATCGGCTCCCGGTTGATTTTCACGCCGTCACGATAGATGTCATAACCCTGTTTGTCTGCATCTTCCGCAAGACACCGCCATGACAGGTAAACGCCCGCGTCGGTCTTCACAGCCACTGCCGCGCGTCCGAGCTTCTCGGTCTGCTGAGCAGCCGTCGGAATAAATGACGCCGCAAGCATGGCGCATGATAATAGAATTTTTTTCATAAATTCAGGTAAAAAATAAAGACTTGGTTTTAGTAGTTTTGTTATCAACAGGCAAATATAGATATTTTTACAGATATAAAAAAATTATCTGATGACAATCGCAAAAAAACAGATTCTTTACGTGGCTCTTTTCCACTTGTGCCCGTGCAGAATCAGCAACGGCACCGGTGGGAAAAACGGTCACGCCTTCTGTGGTTGCGGAGGCGTGACCGTATGCTTGCCGTTTACAGCTTATCCGCCGTTGCCGTGCGGTCTGCCGCACTCTTGTCTGCAAACAGCCGGTACACCGGCACGGCGACAAAAGGCAGCACACCCCAGCAAACCAGCAGAGCTATTATGATGCGGGTCGACTTCTTCACGGTTTGTATGAAATTACGTTATCAACAGCCATACATGTTCACTTTATCATTATCTTTACCGTGTTCGCGCCCGCTTTCAGCAGTGCCGCACCGGTTGTTCCGCCCGTGTTGAGCGTGGCTGTGCCGTCAGAGCCGGCTTCGGCCGAGGCCAGCATCACTCCCGACGTGCCGTAAAGACATACCCGCTCGCCGCTGTCAAGTCCGCTGACGGTCACGGTGCCGCCGCGCGAGGTTATCACGATGCCCCGCTTCGGGCTTACCGCAGCTATGCCGTCAGTGCTAAGGTCGGCGTCGATAAAGCAGAGAGTGGCCGTTGCCGTCTCGCTGTTCTTATGACCCGAGGCCGATGCGTAGACGCTTATCTCGTATGTGGCGGCCAGCTGTATGCGGCCGTCGGCCGAATAAGCGTTGCTCGTTATGTCGCTGTCGGTTATGGTATAATGATATTCGGCCCCGTCGGTTGATGAGCTGAACACCAGCTCTCCGTCCTCGTATGTTATCGCCGGCGTGTCACACACTTTCGTTTCCGACTGTCCGCCGTCGTGTTCCACGATATATTTGAAGCTGCTCCACGGCTCGGTTGTCCGGTAAATGTCCGACGTGCCCTCGGGTACGTAAAGGCGTGAGTCGGAGAAGATGCCGTCGAAAATATTGTCACCGATATAAATCCCGTCAAGACTGTCCCAGTTTACGGTCACCGAAAAAAGCGACGTACAACCCGCGAAAGATTCTCCGATTATGTAAGTTACGCTCTGTGGTATCACGATGTCTGAAAGCGCGGTGCAACCATCAAAAGCTTCAGCTCCTATATAGGTCACACCCTCCGGTATCGTCACGTTATCAAGCTTTGTGCATCCATAAAATGCATTGCTGCCAATTTCGGTCAGGCTGCCGGGCAATGTTATGCTTTCAAGAGACGTACATCCGCTGAATATTCCCATGCCGAGCGATGTAAAACCGTCCGGAATAATCACGCTTTTCAGACTGGTACATTTATAGAAACAATACATTTCGATGCAAGTCAGTGAATTAGGCAGGTTAATGTTTGCAAGGCTGCCACAGTTTTGAAAACATTGTTTGCCCAAATATGTTACGGTGTTGGGTAATATTACTGTCTCAAGTGCTTCACATCCCGCAAAGCAATTGTCGCAGATAGAATCTGTCTTTGACGGAATTGTTATTGACTTGAGACTGCTGCAACCCGAAAACGTTGAATTATTCAGTGATACAAGTCCCTCTGAAAGTACCACGGATTCAAGGTCATAACAGCGAAAGAAACATGAACTTCCGACATAAGTAACGCTGTTGGGCATGGAAATATGCGTGATGGAGGAGCTTTTAAAACAGTTGTTGCCAATTGAATCAAGAGCGTCGGGCAACGTTACGGTTCCCAAGTTCTGACACTGATTGAAACAATTGTCAGGCAAAGACGTGATGCCGTCGGGCAGATCTATCGTTGTAAGCTTTCCGCATCTGTAGAAACAAGATCCCCCGAGCGATGTCAGCGTTTCCGGCAACGATATGCCTTCAATGCCACTTCCGCTAAAACAAGACTGCCCCATCGACTTAAGACCGTCGGGCAGGGTTACCGAAGCCAACTTGCCACATGAACTGAAACAGTAGTCGGGCAGTTCGGTAATCCCGTCGGGCAGCACTATGCTTGTAATGCCGGTTTCTCTGAAAGCGCCTGACGTTATGCCTGAGACGGTGTAGACATCATCCCCGTAGCTTACGGCCGGCGGTATAACGATGTCGCCCGAGAGGGCCTCGTCCTGTACCATGACGGTGGCCTCGCCGTCTATCATGTAATACTTTATGCCGTCTATCGTGGCCGCATGCTGTGCGGCGGCGCACAACGGCAGGATGCAGGCTGTAAGGAGTGTCAGAAAATGTTTTTTCATAATTGCAGGTTTTGTTAAAGGTTAGATAAAAAGTTTACAGTCAACACCGGCCGGCATGCTTCACACGGCACGCATTGCGGTGAATCATCATCGTATGCAAATGTAATGATTTTAGGCGAATATCCGAACATTTCAGGCATTTTTTCCGCATAATATTTTATCGCTTCGCAACGCACTGACTGTCAACGTATTATAAAAGGTAAGCTTTTGCGACGCAAAAGACGGTCTTTTGTCGTGCAAAAGCTTACCTTTCGTCGGCCAAAAGACGGTCTTTGGGGAAACCGCCGATACTCCTGTGCATGTACGTGCATACGTACCTCTTTTGCAAAACGTGTATTACAGTATACGCCGACGGCCTGAACAAACCGTGATTTTTTGTATTAAAAAACTTAAAACCGCCGGAATTAAAACTGTTGTTTGTTGCCTACATTGCCGATTTTGCAGTATCTTTGCACAGAAAATCAAGAGAATAGTAAATTACTACTTTTTAAAATTTAAGGTAATTATGAAGATTGAAAAAGTTCATGCAAGAGAAATCCTCGACTCAAGAGGCAATCCCACAGTTGAAGTTGAAGTAACCCTCGAAAACGGCGTGATGGGCCGTGCAGCCGTTCCTTCAGGAGCGTCTACGGGCGAGAACGAGGCTCTCGAGCTTCGCGACGGCGACAAGAACCGCTACTGCGGCAAGGGTGTACTCAAAGCCGTTGAGAACGTAAACAACATAATAGCACCTGCCTTGAAGGGCGACTGCATCTTCAACCAGCGTGCCATCGACCATAAGATGCTGGCTCTTGACGGAACTCCCACAAAGAGCAAACTCGGCGCCAACGCAATACTCGGCGTGTCACTTGCCGCAGCACAGGCTGCTGCCAAGGCTCTGGGCATGCCCCTCTACCGCTACATCGGCGGCTGCAACTCTTACACTATGCCTGTTCCGATGATGAACATCATCAACGGTGGCGCCCACTCTGACGCTCCCATCGCATTCCAGGAGTTCATGATACGTCCGGTAGGCGCTCCCAACGAGAAGGAAGCCATCCGCATGGGCGCAGAGGTGTTCCACGCTCTTGCAAAGCTTCTGAAGAAGCGCGGACTCTCAACAGCGGTAGGCGATGAGGGCGGTTTCGCTCCCGCACTCGACGGCATCGAGGACGCTCTCGAGAGCATCTGCCAGGCCATCAAGGACGCAGGCT
>CALNFG010000099.1 GCA_939792625.1 uncultured Prevotella sp. | reverse complement strand
CCGAGCAGAAGCTGCTCAAGCACTTCGGCGTGAAGTCGCTCAAAGGCTTCGGCGTGGACCACCTGAAGAACGGCATAGCCGCCAGCGGCGCCATACTGCAGTATCTCGAGATGACGCAGCACACGCACATCGGCCACATCACGTCGCTGGCGCGCATCGACGAAGAGCGCTACGTCAGGCTCGACAAGTTCACCATACGCTCGCTCGAACTGCTCCGCCCGATGCAGGACGACGGAGCGTCGCTGCTCGACGTCATCGACAAGACCGTAACCCCCATGGGCGCACGCCTGCTGAAACGCTGGGTGGTGTTCCCCCTGCGCGACGCCACGGCCATAAACAACAGGCTCGATGTGGTTGACAGCTTCTTCCGCGACCCCGGCCTCATGACCACCGTCGACGAGCAGTTTCACCGCATAGGCGACCTCGAACGCATCATATCAAAAGTGGCCGTGGGACGAGTGTCCCCGCGCGAAGTGGTACAACTGCGCGTCGCCCTCGAAGCGCTCGGCCCCGTAAAGGCGGCCTGCACCGGCTCCGCCAACGACGGGCTGCGCCGCATCGGTGAGAACATCAGCCTGTGCGAAAGCCTGCACGACCGCATAAGCCGCGAGATACGCGAAGACTCGCCACAGCTGGTAAGCAAGGGTGGGGTGATAAAGGACGGAGTGAACGCCGAACTCGACGAGCTGCGCCGCATATCGGGCAACGGCAAGGACTATCTGCTCAAGATACAGGAGCGCGAGAGCGAGGCCACGGGCATAGCGTCGCTGAAAATAGGATACAACAACGTGTTCGGGTATTATCTCGAAGTGAGAAACATTTATAAAGACAAAGTTCCGGCCGACTGGGTACGCAAGCAGACACTGGCACAGGCCGAACGGTACATCACGCAGGAACTGAAAGAATACGAAGAGAAGATTCTCGGGGCGGAAGACAAGATTCTGGCGCTCGAGACACGCCTGTTCAGCGACCTCGTGCTGGCCATGCAGGAATACATACCGGCAATACAGGCAGACGCCGCGCTCACGGCCAAGATTGACTGCCTGATGTCGTTCGCAAAGGCCGCCGCCGAACACAGATACGTGCGCCCCGTGGTCAATGCGGACGACACGTGTCTCGACATAAGGCAGGGACGCCACCCGGTGATAGAGACACAGCTGCCCGCAGGCGAAGGCTACGTGCCCAACGACGTGTATCTCGACGACAGCAGCCAGCAGATAATGATAATCACCGGACCCAACATGGCGGGCAAGTCGGCCCTGCTCAGGCAGACGGCACTCATCGTGCTGATGGCCCAGACGGGCTGCTACGTACCGGCAGAGAGCGCGAGGGTAGGGCTGGTGGACAAGATTTTCACCCGCGTGGGAGCGTCGGACAACATCTCGCTGGGCGAATCTACCTTCATGGTGGAGATGACCGAGGCCGCCAACATACTGAACAACGTCACGCCGCGCTCGCTCGTGCTGTTCGACGAACTGGGCCGCGGCACGTCCACATACGACGGCATCAGCATAGCGTGGGCCATAGTGGAATACCTGCACGAGCAGGCAAAAGCCCGTGCGCGCACGCTCTTCGCCACGCATTACCACGAACTCAACGAGATGGAGAAAAACTTCACGCGCATAAAGAACTACAACGTCAGCGTGCGCGAGGTGGGCGGCAAGGTGATATTCCTGCGCAAGCTCGAACGCGGCGGCTCGGAACACTCCTTCGGCATACACGTGGCCAAGATAGCCGGCATGCCCAAGAGCATAGTCAGGAGAGCGGAGACCATACTGAAACAGCTCGAGGCCGACAACGCCCAGGTAGGCTCGGCCGGCAAGCCGCAGCCTGCCGGTGCCCGAAACGGCGGCGACGGCATGCAGCTCAGCTTCTTCCAGCTCGACGACCCCGTGCTGTGCCAGGTGCGCGACGAGATAATCGGTCTTGACATCAACAACCTGACTCCCGTCGAGGCACTCAACAAACTTAACGACATAAAGAAGATTGTCACGGGACGGTGACAAAGAAAGTTCAAACAAAAAAACATGTCAGAAAACAGCAACAAGAAATTCCTAACACGACGTTATCTGTTATTCTTAGTATCGGTATTCATCAATGCCTACGGCATAAGTTTCATCACGAAAGCGCTGCTCGGCACGTCGCCCATAACGAGCGTAAACTACGTGCTGAGCATGTTCACGCCGCTCACCATGGGGCAGTGGACCATCATCGTAAACCTTTCGTTCCTTGTGTTTGAGTTTTTCCTGATGTCACGGGCCCAGCTCAGGGCCGACCTCAGGATGTATCTGCTGCAAATACCCATATCGCTTTGTTTCGGAACATTCATCGACATATCCATGTCGTCGCTCGAATGGCTCGCACCGGCAGGATTTCCGGCCAAGACAGCCAGTGTGCTGGCAGGCTGCGTGATACTGGGCCTGGGCATAGCCCTCGAGGTAAAAGCAGACGTGGCAATGGTGGCCGGAGAATTCTTCGTGCGGGTGATAGCCCGCCGCATACATGGCGACTTCGGCTATGTCAAGCTTGGCTTCGACATAGCCAACGTGCTGATAGCCTGCGGACTGTCGCTGGCTTTTCTGTCGGCAGTGCGCGGCGTAGGCCTGGGCACGGTGGCCGCAGCCGTACTCGTGGGGCCGGTAGTGCATGTGCTGACGCCGTGGTGCCGCGTGTTAGACCCTCTGCTCGGCTACGGCAGAGAGCGGCGCGCCGGAGCCGCAGCAGCCCCGGCGGGACATGCCGTATGCACGATAGCACGCGAGTTCGGCAGCGGCGGACGCATGCTGGGCGAAATGCTCGCCGCGAAACTCGGCGTGAAAGTTTACGACAGGGAGTTCATAAAGCTTGCGGCGAAAAACAGCGGCATGGACGAGGAATATATCATGAAGAACGAGCAGACCATACCGTCGTTCTGGCTGAAGTGCATACTGTCGCAGGGCTACGGCACGCAGGCGGGCCGCGGACTTTCGGCCGACGACGTGCTGTTCGTAGCCGAAAGCAAGACCGTCAAGGAGATAGCCGACCGCGAGCCGTGCGTGATAGTGGGGCGATGCGCCGACTTCGTGCTTAAAGACAGCCCGAACGTGATACGTGTGTTCTGCAACACCGACATGCAGAGCGCCCTGCAACGCTGCGTGAACGAATACGGACTCGGCCGCGACAAGGCGCTGCAGGAGATACGCCGCATCAACCGCGCCAGAGCCAACCACTATGAATATTACACAGGGCAGCGCTGGGGCGACCCGCACAATTACGACATCACAATCAACACATCGCACGTGAGCCTCGACACGGCGTGCGGAATGATAATGAAAATGATGAAACGATGACAGACATACGACAGGTAAGACCGGAAGACGCCGCCGGAATAGCGGAAATATACAACGGATATGTGACCGGTGGGGTAGAGTCGTTCGAGACAGAGCCCCTGAGCTGCGCCATGATGAACGGCCGCATCACAGCCACCGCATCACGCCATCCTTACTTCGTGGCCGAAGAAGAGGGTAGGGTGACGGGCTTCTGCTACGCCCACCCGTGGAAAGAGCGCGCCGCCTACAGCCACACTCTCGAGACGACAATCTATCTGCACCCCGACTTCAAGCGCCGCGGCACAGGCACTGCGCTCATGAAAAGACTCATCGAAGTGTGCCGCCACCGGGGATACAAGGCCCTGATAGCCTGCATCACGGGCGACAACGAAGCCAGCATAGCCTTCCACGCCAGCCTCGGCTTCAGGCAGGTGTCACTGTTCAGAAACGTAGGCTATAAGCACGGACGATGGCTCGACGTGACGGACATGGAGCTTCTGCTGTGACACAGTAATGCCTGATGCCGGCATTTAAGGCATAATGTGCCGCACAATCTAAAAAAATGACCAAACGTAACGTTTTTATACCGTTTTTTTGTAACTTTGCCAATGAATGCCGGCGAGCATGCAAAACCTTGTAAAACCAACTTGAAACACAATTTAAATTATATATGAGAGATAAGTTTAAATGCAAGCGCAGCATGAGAAAAGCGCTTCTGCTGTTTTCCTTTTTAACTTTGAGCATCACCGCATACGCCCAAATGGCTAACTGGATAATGCGTCCCGAATATGACAGCATACATCTGGCGGCAGGAGTTCCCGTGATTATCAGCGATTCGGTCAATACCACAGCCCTATGGAGTACCGGCGGCAAACGTCTGGCCTCAACTGCCGACAGCCTTGCCTCGTTCAGCGACGGACTGGCCGTAACGGTAAAGAAAGGCTCAGACGTGATAACGGGATTTTACGGAGTTGACGGCAAGTTCACTCCGCTGAAAGAGTACAACACGGCCTGGGGGTTCCCTTATTTCCGCGACGGCTATCTTCTCGTAATGAAGCACGGCAAGGGCAAGCTCATAGGCAAAGACGGCAAGGAAGACAGTTTCGGCTCGTTCGTCTCAATGTATCCCTTCAGTAACGGCCTGGCATGCTGCACGATGTACGGCGACATGGAAAAGCTGGAAGACCTGTACTATTATTACATCGACAAGGAAAAGAAACCCGTAAAACTTATGTTTGACAAGAAAAAAGACGTCGACAACGAGGATGTGGAGTTTCTATCGTCAGTCAATGACGACGGCATAGGCGTGGCCGTCATCAAGCACCGCGTGTTCTTCTACGACAAGGAAGAGGGCACGCTGCGCCCCGTATTCGCCGACGACAAAGCAGAGAAAAAGAGACAGGCACGGGTAAACGGCGACCCTGACGAATACCTGTCGACACACGGCGATACAACCACCATAATGGCACGCGCGTCGAAGAAAGACACCGTATTCCTTACCTTCGACAAACAGATGCGGCTGATGAGTGTCAAATATCCCAAGCGCACGGATACATATAAGCGCGTTGAGCCGGGGCCCATGCAGTTCAAGGCCGACTATACCGCCGAACGCGGCACCAACGGTATGTATGCACTGAAACGCGGCAATACAGAAGTGCTGCCGCCACAGTTTGAAACAACAGGCATCAGTCTGGGCCGCTTCACGGCCGTGCGCAGCCGCGGCAAATGGGGACTGCTGGCCGTCTACGACTCGCTGGATTACCGCATGAGCATGAACAAAGGCAACGCGATAGCCTTCCGCCACCAGAAGTTCGAGACCACCATACGCATGGACCTTCCTCCGTTAATAAAGGCCGACAACTGCGGCTTCGACATTCCGGAAAACAGCGGATGCACCATTGACAAGACATCCGTACAGACACGCAACACGCCGAGCGGCAACTTCGTGCAGTACAACTGCGTGCTGACCATTCCCGACTCGCTGCCCGACCATATAACAGACATCGAATATCCGGTGCGTGTCACATGCGACGGTGTTGTATATCCCGACAGCAAGCTCACCGTAAAGGCATGGCACTACAAATACATCAACGTAGACCTGAGCCGCGACGAAACCAAGTTTGCGATGGGCAACATCGAGTTTACCGTCAACATATCGGCCGAAAAGATACCGGGCGAAAGCGATTATCCGCTGTACGTCGATGTAGTGAAAGACTCTGCATCAGCCACACGCGCCGAACTCGAAAAACTGTCGGAAACACGTTACAAATGCCGTCTGCTGGCTCTGGCCGAGGGACTCAACACTCTGACCATCAGAGTGTCTGAAAGCGGATGCCCGCCGTCGCTGTTCCCCTTTGAGATATATTACACCAAATCAGGCAGCAAGGGCAGGGGCGGAAAGTCATCCGGCGGACAAATCAAGATAACCACCAAAGGAAAAGACGGCACGACGCAGAGCGCCGACGTATCACTGCCCGTTGACGGCGCTGCCGCCGCAACACCGGCAACGGCTGACTCAACGGCAACGGCCATTCACGCAACACCCGTGGCCGAAGCCCCGGCAGACACGGTGAAAGCCCCGCAAAAACCGGCCGCAACCGACTCGGTTGCAACAAAATAACACACTCAGACCATAACGGTAAACAGACACACAAAAAAACAATCTCCCGCCGGGTCAAGCACAGATAGATGCCTCACCCGGCGGGAGATTGTTTCATTTATGCGTATGTATATATCCGTCGGCGGAATTATTTTGAGTAGCACGGCGATGGTTACAGCTTCAAATGATGACCTTTCGGCTTGCAAGACATGGTTTTCCGCCTTTCGAAAGACAACCTTTCATCCTACAAAAGGTTGTCTTTTGCAAACTTGTCGGAAGCGAACGAAAATCGTAAGCAATAGCCATTAAAACACAACAAACCGTAAGTGTCTGCCACGACAAAGCCCAATAATTCCGCCAACAGGTTATATTTATAAATCTCACCTGCCCTTAACGGCAATCGTCTGCCTGCAAGTGTTTCCCGAATCGTCAGTCAGCACAATCACGTACACTCCGCCGCTGACGTCAAATGTCTCCGTCTCGCCCATGCGGAGGCGTCTGTCAACGACATATCCCTGCACACTGTACAGACTGCAACGGCGGCCCGACGCGCCGACAACTGTTATCTTACCGTCACCGGCGCATATCTCCACGCCGCTACCGGCAAACGTTATGCCTGATGTTTCCTTTCGGTTACAGCATACGGACAACGTGTCTGACGGAACGCCGTAAACCAACGCCAGAACACGACCCGCAGACACGGCCTTCATCTTATGCTCCACCGGCATCGCCGGAGAGTCTATGCGCGCAAGACGCTCACCCGTGCCGGCATAAATGTCCATCTTGCAGGGACCGGACGTACACCATGTGAGCGAATCGCCGGCTTCGGCTTCGACGTCGTATGCGTATATGCGACCAGCCTCGGGACCCGACACGCTGACCGTGTCGCCCCACACCAGACGTGTGACGTCAAGTCTTACAGGCACGTTATACGCAAATGTATCCGTGCGGGCTTCAGACATGCGGCCGGCCGTGTCGCCGTAACGGATGCCGAACACAACGTCGTCGGCCGTGTAAGCCGTCATCTCGTCCCAGTCTACGGTGTAGTCATCGTCGATGTCGTTGGGCACGACGTCACTGACCTCTATCAGCAGGTCATCGGCCGTGAACGGATTGGCCGGACCAACTTCCACACGTGTCACGGCACCGCGGTTAAACCAATACTCGTAAGAGCTTATCATGTTGCCTGCCAACGAAGGCTCAGGCTTCACGAAATTGTGTACCTTCGCCATGCTCCACCGCCCGGCAGCGTCCTGCGCACGCAACACAACGCGATGCAGGCCGCATGACAGTCCGGCAGCATCTATCTCCATCTGTATGGCTCCGCCTGTCACATCGCCGCTCATACGGCTCTCGACATTATCGTCGAGCCACAGCTCATAGCGTGTCACGCTCTTGTCGCCGTAGCTTGTTCCGAAATACACGAACTGCTTGCACAGAGTGTTGCTCCAGCGTCCCTCGGTGTCTTCCACACGGAACATGAAGCGGTGCATACCCGGCGTCAGTGCCGACACATCTATCTCCTGCCTTATGTCGCCGCCGGCATCACGGACTTCAGTCCTGCCGGCATATCCGTCGTCAAACCAGTATTCATATCCTGCTATCGTCTGACCCGAAACCGGCATGGCAAGCAGCGTGAGCAACGGCAGCATTTGTATTGTCTTCTTGTTCATTTTCTCACGTCCTCCTTAAAATCCGGTTTTAATTCTCTGTCTGGGCCTCAACCGTGACACTTACTTTCAGTATGCCGTCGGCGCCAACGGTGGTGTCGATGTTGTTCTCCTTGATTTGCGGAATGGTGGGAGTGGGATTATAAGGATAAGGACCGCCGTACAAGCCCACCTGCGTGCCGTCTGTACCGATATATTCCTCAGGATATTTCAGCTCAAAATAGTTCTCCGCGTCATTCCAGTTCAGCTCGGTAATGTCGTTCTTGAATATGTCGGCGTATTGGCAATCAAACCAGTTGCCCGCGCCAATTACATACTCCGGAGTATTTTCCATGAATATGCAGTTTTCTGCCATAACACCTTGAGCCACTCCACTGAGAATCGAATTGGTCACTTTACCGTAGTTAAGCGGATATCTCAATATTGAATGGTCCATTGTAACGATGCCATCACTGGTGTGATAGCCTATGCCATCAATGTAACTTCCAACAATGTACAGATTTTCATGTGCTTTTTCGCAAAGATCGAGATACTGAAGATAAACTCCGTCAGCTATCACACACTGACGTATTGTCAGGCCTTTTGTATTTACATTGACATCACAGCCTCTGGTAAGCTTGCATTTTACAAAAGAAAAATCTTTCACGGTCCTGCTTCCCAATAATTCGATGTTTTCCCGGTCATAACCTATGTGCATAATACCTTCAATCCTTGTTCCATCATAGCCAATGGCTTCGGATGTCGTTTCGCCGTCATCGTCTGTTACATCACCCGGTCTGAACGTTAAATCACCTTTTATTATCGTAGGATATTTGCCGTTGGCCTCGTCCTTGACAAATCCGTTGCCAATGATGTGCAGTGATTTTTGTATTTCCAAAGCGTTGAATAGTCCGGCACTGAGCGTTATCACGTCGCCGCTGTCGCGTGCAGCCTCGTAAGCATACTTCAGTGCGTCACGACCGTAGAACACGCTCACCTTGTCGCCGCTCTGCAGGGTGGCTGTGGCCTGGTCGCTTCCTGTCTGCGCGCTGCCCACCATTGCGGCGAGACACAGCGCGGCTAAAATGAAAAGTTTCTTCATAAGTTTTCTGTGTGTTTCGTCCCGCCGGCCGCACCGGGATACATTGTTGATACTCAGGTTAAAGGTGGAAGATTTGGCACACGGCCGTTATCCCTCACGTTCGCTTGCATCCATACTGCGAGTAAAGCGGATTATGCCGTTCTTCTCGTGCCGACGGCCATCATCCGGCAATGCTACGACATGCCGCCGGCACACTGCAAATATAACATATATTACGCCAATTCGGGATAAGAATATAAACTAAAAAGTTGGTAATCTCGCAAA
>CALNFG010000098.1 GCA_939792625.1 uncultured Prevotella sp. | reverse complement strand
TTTATGACAAACATTATAAAAAATAAAATATTACATAAATCTGAATATAAAATTAAAAAACAAAAGTTATATGGCAAAAGTTATTGAAGGACTCTACTATTCAGAGTCACACGAGTATGTTAGAATTGAAGGCGAGTACGGTTACATCGGAATTACAGACTATGCACAAAATGCCCTTGGCAATGTAGTATATGTAGACATGCCAGATGTTGACGATGAAATCAGTGCCGAAGAAGAATTTGGTGCAGTTGAAAGCGTAAAAGCCGCAAGCGACCTCATCTCACCCGTAAGTGGAACTGTGGTTGAAGTGAACGAAAACCTAGAAGACACGCCGGAGCTTCTCAATCAGGATGCCTATGAGAACTGGATTGTAAAAGTGCAACTCTCAGATAAAGAAGAGCTTGACAAACTTATGGATGCCAAGGCTTACGAAGAGTTCTGCAATAACCAGCACTGACATCAAGAACACATGACCGGAACAGAATTCATCATCGTTCCGGTCATTGTCTGCTCTTTACCTAACAGTTTATGACCTTAAACATCTGAAACAATCTTAATAAAATGGCTTTCAAATATTTTCCCCATACAGAGCAAGACTTACACGAAATGCTGAATCGTGTGGGAGTAAAGTCGCTTGACGACTTATATGCCGATGTACCTGAGTCCATACGCCTTAAAGGAGATTACGACCTTCCTAAGGCTATGAGTGAAATTGAAGTAAGACAATTCTTTGATAAATTATGCCACAACGACAAGCAGCTGGTATGCTTTGCTGGAGCGGGCGTTTATGACCATTACACTCCTTCAATCATACCTTACATCATCGAACGTTCTGAGTTTCTGACCAGTTACACTCCGTATCAGGCTGAAATATCACAAGGCACCTTGCATTACATCTTTGAATATCAGACAATGATGGCACGCCTAACCGGAATGGATATATCCAACGCATCAATGTATGATGGCACAACAGCTACGGCAGAAGCTGTAATGATGGCTGCAGCTGCAGCAAAAAAAGCTGATACCGTATTAGTTTCAGAAACAGTTGATTCTAAAACCGTAGCCGTAATAAAGACATACGCCCACTTCCACGGCATCAACATAAAGATGATAAAGCAAGATAACGGTGTAACCGACATTGCTGAACTTAAGCAAAACATCGATAACGGCGGAGTGGCAGGTGTCGTAGTACAACAACCGAACAGGTATGGCATAATAGAGGATTACACAGGAGTTGCCGATGCGTGTCATGACAAAAAAGCTTTATTCATAATGAATTCGGTAGCCGCAGACCTTGCCCTGCTTAAAACACCTAGCGAATGGGGTGCAGACATAGCAGTAGGCGACGGACAGTCATTGGGAATACCGATGTCATTCGGCGGACCTTATGTAGGGTATCTTTGCTGTACAGAAAAACTGATGCGTAAGATGCCGGGAAGAATTGTCGGACAAACTCAAGACAGCCGAGGCAACAGAGCATTTGTTCTGACTCTTCAGGCACGCGAACAACATATCAGAAGACAAAAAGCAACATCAAATATTTGTTCAAACGAAAGTCTGATGGCACTTTTTGTTACCATATATATGTCTGTAATGGGCAAACAAGGACTGAAGGAAGCTGCCGAAATGTCGTATGCAGGCGCACATTACTTATGTGACGAGTTGCTGAAAACCGGCCATTTCAAATTATCATATAACCGTCCTTTCTTCAACGAGTTCTGCGTAAAATATGACGGTGACGTTGATGCGTTACGCCGTAAACTTGAAGAGAACGGCATACTTGGCGGCGTTAAGATTGCCGATGACGAAATAATGTTTGCCGTAACAGAAAACAGAACAAAAGAAGAGACCGACAAGCTGATAAGCTTATGCAGACAACAATAAAGATAACAACAAAAAAGAACAGTATCTTTATTGCAAAATCCTTAACTCTTAAATTTAAAGAAGATGAATAACAAATTATACGGCAAGCTGATATTTGAACTTTCACACAAAGGAAGCAAAGCTTATTCATTGCCACAAAACGCATACGGGAACTATGAACTCCCTGCAGAGATGAGACGTACATCCGATGCCGAACTGCCTGAATGCGATGAACTTACCGTTGTCCGTCATTATACAAACATGAGCGGCAACAATTTCGGTGTAGACAACGGATTCTACCCACTGGGCAGCTGCACAATGAAATATAACCCATACATAAACGAAGAAATGGCCGCACGCAAGGATTTTGCGGCATCACATCCGGCCCAACCTGCTGATACATGTCAAGGCGCGTTGGCTGTATATTACAATCTGCAAAAATCATTGGCCGCAATAACAGGTTTGAGCGAATTTACTTTAAACCCGTTTGCCGGGGCACACGGTGAACTTACCGGACTCATGATTATACGTACCTACCACGAGAGCAGAGGCGACAACAAACGTGTGAAAGTAATAGTGCCGGATTCAGCTCACGGAACCAATCCGGCCTCGGCTGCAGTGTGTGGCCTTGATGTCGTTGAAGTAAAGAGTACACCCGACGGAACAATTGACATCAATCATCTCAAAGAATTGCTTGACGACACCATAGCAGCCATAATGATGACCAATCCAAATACTTTGGGACTGTTTGAGCCGGGTATACCAGAAATAGCAAAGATGGTTCATGCCTGCGGCGCACTGCTGTATTATGACGGAGCCAACCTCAACCCCATGCTTGGCGCAAGCCGGCCTGGTGACATGGGATTTGACGTTATGCACATCAACTTACACAAAACATTCTCTACACCTCACGGTGGCGGTGGTCCCGGTTGCGGGCCTGTCGGTGTAAGAGCCGGTCTTGAAAGCTTCTTGCCGAAGCCCAAAGTTGTAAAGAATGGAGACAAATATGAGATAGAGACCGGTGCAGACAATGATATACATGTCGGAGGATTCCTCGGCAATTTCGGCGTTGCAGTGAAAGCTTATGCCTACATACTTACACTCGGACACGAAAACCTGAAAATGGTCGGTCCGTTAGCAACACTCAACGCCAACTATATAAAAGAGAGCTTAAAGGATGTATATGAACTGCCGATAGAGGGTCTTTGCAAGCATGAATTTGTATTTAACGGCTTGAAAGACAAAAGCACCGGTGTCACAACAATGGATGTGGCAAAGCGTCTGCTCGACTTCGGCTATCATGCACCGACGATATATTTCCCGCTACTCTTCCATGAGGCTATGATGATTGAGCCTACTGAAAACGAAAGCAAAGAAACCATTGACGGTTTCATCAACGTACTGCGTGAGATAGCACGCGAAGCCAAAGAAACTCCTGATGTGGTAAAGAGTGCCCCTCACAACGCTCCTATCGGCAGAGTGGATGATGTGCTTGCTGCAAAACATCCAGTACTGACATTCAACAAATAATATATTTTAAACTGAAGCGGGCTGCAATAAGTTCGGGCTTTAAGTCCTTACGGTGTATGCCCGCTTATTTTATCGCAAGATATGAAAACAAATCTCATAATAATAGGTGCCGGTCCAGGCGGTTATCATACAGCTGCTTATGCCGCACGACACGGACTTAGCGTCGTCATAATTGAAAAAGAACATGTCGGCGGTACATGCCTGAATTGTGGCTGTATACCAACAAAAGCATTTTGCCACGATGCGGAAGCTGTCGAGGCTGCAACAAAAATATGCGGAGAACGTCCAGTCATTGATTTCAGTCGTATCTCATCACGCAAAGAGGATGTCGTAAACAAACTTCGTCAGGATGTAGAGACGCTTATGGCACAACCGGGAATAACTCTTGTCCGCGGCAATGCTGTACTGAAAAATACAAACACCATAACCGTCGGAAATGAAGAATATACTGCTGACAACATCATCATCGCAACCGGTTCACGTCCCAAAATGCCGCCAATTGAAAGTATCAATCTGCCTGGAGTTACAGACTCAACCGGACTGCTGGCAATAAACAATCTGCCAAAACGTCTGTGCATAATCGGGGCAGGAGTTATCGGACTTGAATTTGCATCTGCATTTAAAAGTTTCGGATGCGATGTCACAGTTATTGAATATATGAAAGAATGTCTGCCTCCGTATGACCAGGATATATCAAGACGTGTAAGAAAGGCAATGGAACGCAGAGGCATAAAATTCACCATGCAAGCAGCAGTCAACAAAATCGGCAAAAACGAAAACGGACTGCAAGTATGCTATGAATGTAAGGGCAAATCAGGACAGACTGAAGCCGACGTTGTACTTGTTGCCACGGGACGGGCTGCCAACATAGAAGAATTAGGATTGGAGGCAATTGGCGTAGAAACAGAAAAGGGACATATTGTTGTTGATGACAACATGCAGACAAACGTGCAAGGAATTTATGCCGTAGGAGATGTTAACGGACGTTGCATGCTGGCACATGCAGCCATAATGCAGGGTATGCGTAGTGTCAACCATATACTGGGACGTGAAGACAATATAAAACTTGACATAATGCCTTCAGCCGTATTTGCCAATCCGGAATCAGCATCTGTAGGATTAACCGAAACACAATGTCGCGAAAAACAGCTTGAATATAATGTCCGCAAAACTCCTTATCGCGCAAACGGCCGTGCCGTGGCCGAAGAGACAGACGGAGGTATACTAAAACTGATAACTGACAATAATGGCAAAATCTTGGGATGCCATGTATGCGGCAGCCATGCAGCCGACATCGTACAAGAAGCGTCAGTACTGATGGCTTCAGGATGTACGACTCGTATGCTCCACGACATGACACATATCCACCCCACTATCGCCGAACTTTTAAGAGATTCAGCTGAAAACTGATAACTGTAAAACTAAATGTCAGCATAATTGAAAACCGGCAATACCAGACTTGATTTTTCAATTCTGATATTGCCGGTTTTCAAAAGGTTAGCTTTGACCGTGCAAAAGTTAACCTTTCGGCTCATGAAAGCTAACCTTTTACCAAACAAAAGGTTAACTTTCATATTCAGTACGGTCATCTATGCCGGCTTCACGCAAAGCCTCCTTACGCTCAACGCATGTGCCACACTTCCCGCAATGACGCTTGCCGCCTTTGTAACAACTCCATGTCTCAGAATAATCTATGCCGAGATGTTTGCCGCGACATGCTATATCAGCTTTTGTCAGCTCTGTATATGGAGCCAGAACTTCAATGCCCGGATAAGTACCTGTCTTGGTGGCCTCACTCATTGCACGTACAAACTCCGGACGACAATCGGGATAAATGGCATGGTCTCCACCGTGATTGGCCATCATCACATACTTCAGTCCGCAGCTTTCAGCTATTCCCGCTGCGATAGAAAGCATTATGCCGTTGCGGAATGGTACAACCGTAGATTTCATATTTTCGTCGGCATAGCTGCCCTCAGGTATGGCGTCAGCTCCTTCAAGAAGAGAACTCTTGAAATATTCATGCATGAAACCAAGTTTTATGACAACGTGTCTGATACCAAGGCGCTCACAATGCAACTTTGCAAAACTAATCTCACGTGCATTGTGATTGCTTCCGTAATCGAACGATATGCCGAGTGAGATACGCTCTCTCATGTCATAAAGCAAAGTGATACTGTCCATTCCTCCACTGACGATAATAACAGAATCTTTCATATACAATGTCATTTAAAATAAAAAAGTACAAATAAATGCAGGCAGGATAAATCTGCTTGTGTGATATATATGTCTTGTTTCACGCCTGCAAAGATAATAAAAAATGGCAAGTCGACATTACATTAAGATTGCAGGCGTGTCAAAAATCTTAAAATTATCAATTATACGCTACGCATTGTCACTCAAAATCGTTAACTTTGCAGAAATAAAAGAAGAGTTGTAACACTTCAATAAATTTAAGGTAAATATGAAAATCGAACAATTTAATTTTGCCGGAAAAAAGGCAATCGTCCGCGTTGATTTCAACGTGCCTCTGGATGAAAACGGAAACGTCACAGACGATACACGTATTCGTGGCGCACTTCCCACACTGAAAAAAATCCTGAATGACGGCGGAAGCGTAATCATGATGAGTCACATGGGCAAGCCTAAAGGCAAGGTTAACCCCAAACTTTCTCTTAGCCAAATAGTAAAGAATGTATCTGAACATCTCGGAGTTGATGTGAAATTCGCTCCTGACTGCGCAAACGCAGACAAAGAGTCAGCTGCTCTTAAACCAGGTGAGGCTCTGCTCTTGGAAAACCTGCGTTTCTATCCTGAAGAGGAAGGTAAACCCGTTGGCATTGACAAGACCGATCCCGCCTATGACGAAGCCAAGAAAGAGATGAAAGAGCGCCAGAAGACTTTTGCCAAGAAACTGGCTTCTTATGCTGACTGCTATGTAATGGACGCATTCGGAACAGCACACCGCAAGCATGCTTCAACTGCTGTAATCGATGAATATTTTGACAAAGACCACAAGATGCTGGGATACCTCATGGAGAAAGAGGTTAATGCCGTTGACAATGTTCTCGGCAACATCAAGCGTCCGTTCACAGCAATTATGGGCGGCTCTAAAGTATCTACAAAAATCGGCATTATTGAAAACCTGCTCGGAAAGGTTGACAATCTCATTCTCTGCGGCGGTATGACATATACCTTCGCCAAGGCTCAGGGTGGCAAGATTGGAAACTCTATATGCGAAGATGACAAACTTGACGTTGCTCTTGATGTGATAAAGAAAGCAAAGGAGAACAACGTAAATCTGATTCTCGGTACCGATTGTATTGCAGCAGATGCATTCTCTAATGATGCCAACACTCAGGTATGCATGTCAGACAATATTCCTGACGGATGGGAAGGTCTTGATGCCGGTCCCGAGACCCGCAAAGCCTTTGCAGAGGCTATAAAAGGCGCAAAAACTATACTTTGGAACGGTCCCGCAGGAGTATTCGAGTTTGACAACTTCATCGGTGGTTCTAAGGCTATTGCCGAAGCCATCGCTGAGGCTACTGCAAACGGTGCATTCTCATTGATTGGCGGCGGCGATTCTGTTGCTTGTATCAACAAGTTCGGCATGGCAGACAAAGTATCTTACATCTCAACAGGTGGCGGCGCACTGCTTGAGGCTATCGAAGGTAAAGTTCTGCCAGGAGTTGCTGCAATAGAGGAATAAATACAATTTAAAAACATCAAGAAGAGGGTGAAGCGTATGTTAACTTCACCCTCCTCTTTTTATCATTATGCAATGATTTATCACTTACATATCCTTACGCCACCATATTCTCATCATCTTACGATATATCGCAATCATATTGGCAACCGAGACAACAACAAACAAAGACAAGCCAAGCACTACCGACGGGAACATGGAACCATAGCCAAACTGCGGAAACAACGTTGCTATCACATCCATGTAATATCCTCGAACCAAAGCCACCACAACCAGTACAACCACCAATACGGACGCATTGAGACAAAGAGTCAACAGTTCATACGGGAATGCGACTTTTAACGGGCTGTAACCTATTAAAAGCAGATTTTCAAGTTTTGTCGTATTCTTTTGTACAAGCAGATAGATGCTAAGCATAAGGATATAAAAACTCAATATGCTGATTATTGCTCCTACTATCATAACAACCGTCACCATCATGCGCAGAAAATATGTTGTTTTCTCATTCTGCAGCTTATCGTCATCCACTTCTAAACCTTTATCATCAAAATATTTAGCAATGTTGTTATCTGCAGGATTCTTCATCTCAACAATAAGACGTGTCGGATATGACTGCCTGTCTGAAGCATAAACCGAATTGCTCCAGTCCATAAATGATTGTGGCACAAGTATAGTGTTTAGCCTGTTTGAAAAACCTATCACACGACCTTTAAATTCGTCATGCTTTCCATCACCATATATATATATGTTAAAATCAATCATGCCTACAAGACCTTCGCTGATTTTCGGAAGAGAATGTGACTGGGCGAATCCGAAATTGTACATGTTGATATATGTACGCGGAAGTATTATAGGTACCTCATGACTTCCCTTCTCGTATTTCCAGTCTGCTAAAGAAACGTCAACAAAACCATCCGGCACACTCTCAAAAAATATTTCCGAACTCAAAATGGGCTGACCATTGATACCCATTCTTGCGTCAACTTTATAGTTTGTTGAAGTAAACGTTCCAACCCTGCTCACAAACTTTTGTTTAGAAAGCTCTTCTATGTCTGCATCCGTAAAAGAATTTGTCCGACCGGAGATAGAACTTGCTGCTCCGACCTTTTTACTGACAATGACATAATTCGCTTTCATGAAACTGTCTTGTGACGTAAATACCGGCAGGACATCACAATAAAACTGATAACCGAGCAAGACTATAAGCATGCCGAAAAGATTGGCAAATGCGAATCCTGCAAACTGCGGTATACTTATATGCCGACGTAACAATTTCCAAACCAGAGTCATAACCTGAAAACTTTTTCGTAATCTAAATCAATATGCTTACCTATGCTTGTAACGATGACTCCCGCACCCTGAGCTTGAGCTTCACTCATCATGAGCTGTCCCATAATAGACGAATTAGAATCATCGAGATGGCTTATCGGCTCATCTGCAAGTATAAAATCAAATGGTTGTACCAATGCACGCATCATTGCGACACGCTGTTGTTGACCAAACGACATGTGGCCTACTTTTGCATTAAGTTTGTCTGCAATTCCGAGACGCTCAAACCATTCTTCTATCTGACGGCGAGTTTTAATACCTGTAAGTTTGTTCTTTATCTCAACGTTTTCGTATGCGGTAAGTTCCGGGAACAAGCGCAACTCTTGAAACAGATAACTGATATGCCGCTTGCGTATCTCTACCCAGTCTGCAACTTTTAGCAATGATGTCAATAACTCATCAAACTTTATACAGCCATCAAAGTCATGACGATAACCCAAAATGTAACTACAAAAAGTACTCTTGCCTTTTCCACTGTCGGCTTCGACAAGATAAAGATGTCCCTTTTCAAAAATCACATCCTGATTC
>CALNFG010000097.1 GCA_939792625.1 uncultured Prevotella sp. | reverse complement strand
GTTATTTAAAAAGAATTGCGTACTTTTGCAGCCCAAAGCGTGAAAACAAATAACATAAAATAACAAGACAATATGAAGAGAACATTTCAGCCGCACAACAGAAGGAGAGTGAACAAGCACGGCTTCCGTGAGAGAATGGCGACAAAGAACGGCCGCCGCGTATTGGCAGCACGTCGTGCAAAGGGACGCAAGAAGCTTACCGTTTCAGACGAGCATCACGGAAAATAACAGCCGGACTTTGAAGATTTTGAATTGAAAAAAGAAAGAAGTAAAGCAATGTCTTTGCTTCTTTCTGTTTTTTTTATACCTTTGCAGGAAACTATTTTGCGCAGTGGCGGCCGTGGCGTGTTCGTTATGCCACTTCCGTGGGCGTTGTGTTTTCACATTAAACAACAACAGCGATGAAGACAAAAGATTTCTTTAGAAAAATCTTCAGTGTGCGGCTGTGGGTCAACCTTGCCGCCATGCTGCTTGTCATCGTCTTGCTGTGTCTGGGCGTGAAGATGGCCATTGACATATATACGCATCATGGCGAGGTGATAACTGTGCCGGATGTGAGGCGCAAGTCGTTCGCCGATGCCGAGCATATACTTTTAGCCAACAATCTGGCTGTCGTGGTGAGCGACACCGGATATGTCAAGACGTTGTCTCCTGACTGCATTCTTGAGCAGTCGCCCGAGCCGGGCAGCGGGGTTAAGTCCGGGCGTGTGGTTTATGTGGTGATAAACTCGTCGCACTCGCCGATGCTCACGATTCCCGACATTATTGATAACTGTTCGTATCGTGAAGCCCGTGCAAAGCTGATAGCGATGGGCTTCAGGGTCGGCCCTACGGAATACATTCCGGGTGAAAAAGAATGGGTGTACGGCCTGAAGTCGAAAGGTGTGATGCTGCATACGGGACAGAAAGTGTCGGTCAACGACATAATCGTGATACAGGTGGGCGACGGCATGCGCGACATGGAGGACTCGGTGATTTATGCCGAGCCTGAAGATTATTTCGGCGAATATGGTGATTCGCTCGTTTCTCCAGATACCCAAGGCGGTGATATTTATTCAGTACCGGAGACAGAGGGTGATGTGGACGAGTTTGAAGTTGTCACCGGTCCGGAGTAGAGGGATGCGGCCGTTTTTCCTGTTTTTATAATGTTTATGGAAGAAGATTATATTGACGACATAGAGCTTGAAGACGATGAAGGACCGCAGCTTTACGAACATCTGCGTGTCGTTGTGGACAAGGGACAGGAGCCTTTGCGCATAGACAAGTTCTTGCTGAAGAAGCTGCAGCACACCAGCCGGAACAGAATACAGTGTGCGGCCGATGCCGGATTTGTACATGTCAACGACCGGCCGGTGAAGAGCAACTACAGAGTGCGTCCGTTTGACGTGATAACGCTGATGCTCGACAGACCGCAGTATGACAACACGATAGAGCCGGAGAATATTCCGATTGACGTGGTGTATGAAGACACTGAGGTGCTGGTGGTAAACAAGCCTGCGGGACTTGTGGTGCATCCCGGCTGCGGCAACTATCACGGCACTTTGGTGAATGCCGTGGCCTGGCATCTGAGAGACGTGCCGACGTATGACCCCAATGACCCTGCCGTGGGCCTTGTCCACCGTATAGACAAGGATACTAGCGGACTGCTCGTGATAGCCAAGACTCCCGACGCCAAGACAAAATTGGGCCTGCAGTTTTTCAACAAGACCACAAAGCGCCGCTACAACGCGCTGGTATGGGGCAATTTCACCGAAGACAGCGGACGCATCGAGGGTAACATAGGGCGCGACCCGAAAGACAGATTGCGCATGGCGGTGTTTCCGCCCGACTCAGGTATAGGCAAGCGTGCAGTCACTCATTACCGCATACTCGAACGTTTCGGTTATGTCACCTTGGTGGAATGTATTCTTGAGACCGGGCGAACCCATCAGATAAGGGCTCACATGAGACATATTGGTCATCCGCTGTTTGCCGATGAACGTTACGGCGGTTTCGAAATGCTGCGCGGAAACCGTACAGGCAGCTACCGGCAGTTTGTGGACAACTGCTTTAAAACATGTCCGCGTCAGGCTCTTCATGCCATGACACTGGGCTTCGTTCATCCCGTAACGGGTAGAGAAATGGACTTTACTTCACACTTGCCCGATGACATGGAGCATCTGATAGGCAAATGGAGAACATATATAAGAGGAAACGAACTAAAATAAATTTTGTTTTATGAAAAATCTTAAGAGAACTATAGCCATAGTCTGCGGAGGCGATTCTTCCGAGTATGGTGTCTCTTTACGCTCCGGCCAGGGGCTTTATTCTTTTTTCGATAAGGAGCGCTACGATGTGTACATTGTTGTGGTGAGAGGGCTCGACTGGCATGTCAACCTGCCTGACGGCACCACTGCTCCCGTCGACCGCAATGACTTTTCTTTCATGGAGAACGGCAGGTTTGTACAGTTTGATTACGCTTACATCACTATACATGGCACACCGGGCGAGAACGGCATATTGCAGGGCTATTTTGAACTGATACATGTGCCATATTCAACAAGCGGTGTGCTGGTGGAGGCGCTGACTTTCAACAAGTTTGTGCTGAATCAGTATCTGCGTGGTTACGGTGTGCGTGTGGCCGACAGTCTGCTTATCCGCAAGGGATACGAAGAGATAGTCAGCGATGACGAGATAGAAGAACGTATCGGCATGCCGTGTTTTGTCAAGCCTGCGGCCGACGGCAGCAGTTTCGGCGTGTCAAAGGTGAAGAACAAAGACCAGCTTGCCCCTGCCATACGTAAGGCTCTCATGGAGAGTGAGGACGTGATGGTGGAGCAGTATGTTGAAGGTACTGAGATATCCATAGGCTGTTACAAGACTCACGACAAGAGCGTGGTGTTGCCCGCCACAGAGGTGGTTACACAGCATGAGTTCTTCGACTATGACGCGAAGTACAACGGTCAGGTGCAGGAAATCACTCCGGCACGGCTCTCACCTGAGACTACACAGCGCGTTGAAGCCATAACAAGCCAGATATACGACATCTTGCACTGCAACGGCCTGATACGTATAGACTACATCATCAGTCGCGGCAAGGGCAGTGACGGCCGTGATGTGGACAAAGTGAACATGATAGAGGTGAACACCACTCCCGGTATGACGGCCACGAGCTTTATACCACAGCAGGTAAAGGCGGCCGGGCTTAGCATGACCGACGTGCTGACCGATATTGTGGAAAACCAGTTCAGAATGGAGTGAGTTCTTAGAAGTTAAGGAGTTAATAAGTTAAGACATCTGCTTTGTTTCATTACGGAGGATAACATCCGCGAAAGGTATGGTCTTAATTTCTTAACTCCTTAATTTCTTAATCCCTTAACTCTTTAACTTCTTAACTCCTATTAAAAAGATGAAAGTTCCAGCTGAATTTGACAGTATCCGCCCTTATGAGCCTGAGGAATTGCCACAGGCTTTCGGCCGGCTGCTTGCCGACGGACAGTTCCGCCAGGTGTTGGCTTATGTCTTGCCCGGAGTGCCTCTTGAGGAGATACGGGCCAAGATGCTTTCGTGTAAGACAAACCTTGAGTTTCAGAAGAAGTTCTGTTATGGTTTCGTGCAGTCGCTCATAGACAAGCTCACCACCGGCTGCGACATGGATGCCGCGGCCATAGACACGGCCGGGCGTTACACCTTTGTGAGCAACCACCGGGACATTGTACTCGATTCAGGCTTTCTCGACAAACTGCTGATTGACTGTGGCTTTGCTACGACATGCGAGATAGCCATAGGCGATAATCTGTTGTCGCTGCCGTGGGTGAAAGACCTCGTGAGAGTCAACAAGTCGTTCATCGTAAGGCGCGGCCTGCCGCCACGTGAGACGCTCTCGGCCAGCCGTCTGATGTCTGACTACATGCACTATGTCATTGACACAAAGCGTGACAACATCTGGATAGCCCAGCGCGAAGGCAGAGCCAAAGACTCTGACGACATAACCCAGCCGGCCATTCTGAAGATGATGGCCATGGGCGGAGGCACAGGAAGCATAGCTGACAGGTTGCGGCGGATGCACATAGTGCCGCTGGCCATATCATACGAATATGACCCTTGCGACTATCTTAAAGCCCGCGAGTTTCAGCTCAGGCGCGACAATCCCGCCTGGCGTAAGACGGCGGCAGACGACGTGGAGAGCATGAAGACCGGCATAACCGGCTACAAGGGGCATGTAAGCTACTGCTGCGCCCCGTGCATTGACGACTGGCTCGGCTCTCTCAGTTGTGACATGCCAAAGGCCGAACTGTTTTACACCATCGCCCGTCACATTGACCGTGAGATACACCGCAGCTACCGTCTGTACCCATCAAATTACATTGCGCTCGACATGCTCAACGGCACCGCAGCCCATGCAGTCCGCTATACAGCAGCCGAGAAGACAGCCTTCACAGACTATCTGAACAGCCGGCTCAACCTGATAAGCCTGCCACATAAAGACGATGACTATCTCATGGAGCGTCTGCTCACGATGTATGCCAATCCCGCCGTCAATTATCTTAAAGCCATTTCGTAATGAGCCGCATGTCCGAATGGTTCCGGTTGCCGCGGCTGTTGCCGCCGTTTTCGGCACTGCTGTTGCTGTCCGTGCTGCCCGTGATTACGGGCTCGTGCGGCAGCGATGCTTACGATACGGGACAGGGACAGCTGTCAGGTCTGCGTGCCGACTTTGCAGAGGCTGCCACCGATGCAAGTTCGCTTATAGTCAGCGTGGAGACCGACGACGGTGAAGAACTGCCGTTGACCGGTGCCGTGGAAGCTGCGTGGGCCGAGCGTCCGGATACGGTTTACCGTGTGTTGCTGTATTACGAGAAAGAGACTTCTGCCGACGGCACGGCTTACGCCCGGCCCATAAGCCTGCAACAGGTGCTGGTGCCGCCGATAGTTGGGGCCGGAAATGTGGACGGAGAGATAAGGACCGATCCCGTAGACTTTGACACATCGTGGAAAAGCCGCAACGGAAAATACCTTAACTTAGGTCTTTATCTGAAAATAGGGACAACCGACGGCGACTATGGCACACAGTCGATCGGCCTTATTTGCGACAGTGTTGTCGTAAGAGCCGACGGTACGCGGCGTGTGGCGCTGCGCCTGTATCATGATCAGAACGGAGTGCCCGAATATTACTCTGCCGAAACTTACGTAAGCATACCCGTGGCGGCCCTGCCCATACAGCCGGCAGAGGGCGACGAGGTGAGCATTGACATCAATACGTATGACGGCGTGGTGACGCGGATGTTCAGCCTGTGATTTTTCCCGGATTATAGATAACGATTTTAGCACAGAACATAATGGATGACAAAAGCTTACCTTTTGCGTTGTAAAAGGTAAGCTTTGGGAAGGCAAAAGGTTACCTTTTGTTTTTTACATGATGATGTTTGCGTCCCCAATTGTGGATTAAATGATGTAATATGCTGTTCCTCAACGTGTTGCGTCAATCGACAATGTGCTTTCTTTATTTTGCTTTTGCCTGTGGAAGACAGCAATGATAATACCTGTTTTTGTCTTCTTTTCATGAGTTTGTCTTTGGTTGCGGAGAGTGTTTTTTGTGTTGACGTGTCTTATCTGTTATGCTGTTTGGCCGGTGATGGAATGTCTTGCATGTAAACATAAAAGATATTACATGTCGTAAAAAAATGTTATTGCGACTTTGTCGTTTGAAATATTGTTTGTACTTTTGCGAACAACAAACAACAGTAAGTTTATGGATAAGTCAGGTGACATTCAGGAGCAGCTTGCCCGCTTTGCCAAAGCAATGGGGCATCCTACGCGTATCGCAATATTGCAGTTTCTTGCAAAGCGTGATACATGTTATTTCGGTGACATTCACGAGGAACTGCCGATAGCCAAAGCCACTGTGTCGCAGCATCTGAAGGAACTGAAAGATGCCGGTCTGATACAGGGGGAGGTGGAGGCGCCGAAGGTTAAGTATTGCATCAACAGAAATAATTGGCAGCTGGCACGTATGCTGTTCAAGGATTTTTTTGAGTTGGGTGAGATTGCAAACAAAAAGAGCTGCTGCGGTTGACAGCCTCTTTTTTTATGTTTATTGTTCGTTGTTTTGCGAATTACATATAAATTATACTGACTATGAAGAAGACATTTTTGATTATTACGTTCTGTCTTGTATTGTTTGCCTGTGCAAATGACAGGCCGAAAGATGAAGCGCGTCAGCCGGAAAGAGCAAAGTCTGATGTGGTTGAGGTTTTGTATTTTCATGGTGAGCAGCGCTGTCTGACCTGCCGTGCGATAGAAAAAGAGACGAAAGCACTTGTCGCCACGGTTTTTCAGGATGAAGTGAAAAGTGGCAGGCTTGTGTTCAGGTCATTGGATATTGATGAGAACGAGGCTCTTGCCGATAAGTATCAGGTTACCTGGTCGTCGTTGGTTCTGGTCGATTATGATGCGGGCCGTGAAAAGGCTGACAACATAACGAAGTTTGCCTTTAGCAATGTTCGCAAGTCACCGGAGGTTTTCAGGAGTGTACTTACGGACAAAATCAGGAAAATGTTAGACTGACAGGTTATGGAGTGGTTACAGTCGTTGCTTGACAGCAGTACCACGCCGGTGCTGACGGCGTTTGTTTTGGGGCTGCTTACATCCGTTTCTCCATGTCCGTTGGCTACTAACATAGCAGCCATCGGTTTTATCGGCAGAGACATCGAAAGCCGCAGAAGAATATTTCTCAACGGTGTGTGTTACACATTGGGGCGCATTGCTGCTTATACACTGCTTGGGGTTGTGCTTCTTGCCGTGCTGAAAGAGGGAGCGGGCATGTTCGGCATACAAAAGTTCATAGCCCGTTACGGTGAAATGGCGGTTGGCCCGGTTCTTGTGCTTGTCGGTCTGTTCATGTTGTTTGGCAACAGGTTGAATATGCCGTCCTTCGGCTTCAGAGGCAATGGAGAAGGGCTGGTGAGGCATGGCGGCTTGGGAGCCTTGATGCTTGGCGTATTGTTCGCCTTGGCTTTTTGTCCGACGAGCGGAGTGTTCTATTTTGGCATGCTGATACCGATGGCGGCAACGGTCACGGCCGGTTATCTTTTGCCTGTCGTGTTTGCAGTGGCCACGGCTCTCCCCGTGCTGGTGGTGGCATGGGTACTGGCTTTCAGCGCGCAGCGTATAAGTGAAATGTACGGACGGATGCAGGCTGTACAGAAGTGTATGAACATCGTTGTCGGCATCGTGTTTGTCGTCATAGGTGTGTATTATTGCATAATGGTTTTGTTTTAAAATAAACTCATCGGTTAAAATAAAAGTTAATATGGAAATCAAAGTTTTGGGCCCCGGGTGTGCCAAATGTAGAAAGACCTATAAGGTGGTGGAGAAGGTTGTGGCTGAAAATAATAT
The DNA here is from genome assembly GCA_939792625.1 of uncultured Prevotella sp. Classification (GTDB taxonomy): domain Bacteria; phylum Bacteroidota; class Bacteroidia; order Bacteroidales; family Bacteroidaceae; genus Prevotella. The sequence continues at coordinate 1,609 of CALNFG010000097.1, read as the reverse complement.
TGATGCCAGCCTCGACAAGGTTGAAGACATCGTGGAAATGATGAGTTACAACATCATCACCACACCTGCCGTGGTTGTTGACGGCGTGGTCAGAATCAAAGGATATGTACCCACTGAGGCTGAGGTGAAAAAAGTTCTCGGTCTGTGAGAAAGGAACGTTTATGGATGCAAGAAATGAGTTGAAAGTCCTCTTTTGGATAGTATTGGCTTTTGCGGCGGCATTTTTCATGCCGCTGCAGAATGCAGATTTTGTTACTGCTGTTTACGCCATGCTTGATCTTGCCCAATGGTATGCGCAGGAGCATGTCGTGCTTTGTCTTTTGCCGGCATTCTTCATAGCCGGTGTGATAGCGGTTTTTGTCAGTCAGGGCTCGGTGCTTAAATATTTTGGCGCCGGCGCGAAAAAGTGGCTGTCATATTCAGTGGCGGCTGTTTCCGGCGGTATATTGGCCGTCTGCTCATGTACTATACTGCCGCTTTTCACAAGCATATACAAACGTGGTGCGGGCTTGGGGCCGGCTATGGCGTTTCTTTACTCCGGTCCGGCCATAAGTGTGCTTTCGGTCATTCTGACGATGAGGATTCTTGGAATGGAGATAGGCATGGCCCGAATGGTCGGAGCCGTTGTCTTCTCTGTTGTCATAGGTCTTGTAATGTCGTTGGTTTTCAGAAAGGAAGAGAAAGAGAAACATGAGCGGCAAATGACATTCGTGCCTCAGCCTGAGAAGCGCCCGTTGTGGCAGACGGCTTTCCATTTCTTCGCTTTGGTGTTAATACTTGTTTTTGCCAATTGGGGTCCGCCCGTAGACGGTGATGCCGGGATGTGGCGTGTGGTGTTTACTTACAAATGGTATGTTGTCGGCATGTTTGCTTTGATGTTGTGCTGGTCGTTGGTGAGAATATTGAGACTTAAAGTCGGGTTAATCTTGTTGGGCGCCTTTGTCACTGTCGTGGCAGTGGTTTTGTCAAACTGTTTTATCACAAATGAGAAGTTTGTTCCACTCGTGCCTGTGCTTGTGGCCGTGGTCAGCCTGTCGGTAATATTGTTGTCTGACGATTCTGAGCCGGAGAATCGCGAATGGTTGTTCTCGTCTTGGAGTTTTGCCCGACAGATAATGCCTCTGCTTGCAGTGGGAATACTTACGGCCGGCTTCTTGCTCGGCTCGACTCACGGCAGCACATCCGTTGCCGGTGTTATCCCCAATGAGTGGATACAGTGGGCTGTCGGCGGCAATTCTTTACGGTCGAATTTTCTTGCCAGTTTTACCGGGGCTTTTATGTATTTTGCCACTTTGACCGAAGTGCCCATCGTGCAGGGGCTTCTGGCCTCGGGCATGGGCAAGGGGCCGGCGTTGGCATTGTTGCTGTCAGGTCCTTCGCTGTCGTTGCCGAGCATGCTTGTTATCAACAAAGTACTCGGAGTGAAAAAGACTGCGGTGTATGTGGCTTTGGTGGTTGTCATGTCAACGGTTTCGGGCTGGCTGTTTGGCAATATGTTCTGATAAAACAGATGATGACAGTTTTTGCGGTCATGATTCGGTGTGGGTGCCTCCGTCATGTTGCATTGAAGAGATTGCCGATTCAATGAAATGATGGAGATGTGTCAAAA
>CALNFG010000096.1 GCA_939792625.1 uncultured Prevotella sp. | reverse complement strand
GACGAGTTCATACAGGCAGGCGTCGTGACTGTCAACGGTAAGGTGGTGACCGAACTGGGCACTAAGGTGCTGCGCTCGGACGAAGTGAAATTCCACGACCAGCCGGTCAGGATGGAGAAGAAGGTGTACGTGCTTCTCAACAAGCCCAAAGACACCGTGACCACCAGTGACGACCCGCAGCAGCGCAAGACTGTGATGGACCTCGTGAAAGACGCCTGCCCTGAGCGTATTTACCCCGTGGGGCGTCTCGACCGTAACACCACCGGCGTGCTGCTGCTCACCAACGACGGCGACCTGGCAAGCAAGCTGACCCATCCCAAATTCTTGAAAAAGAAGATTTATCACGTCTATCTTGACAAGAATGTCACGGCGCATGACATGCAGCAGATAGCTACCGGCATCAGTCTTGAAGACGGAGAAGTGCATGCCGATGCCATCGAATATGCCAGCCCGACGGACAAGAGTCAGGTGGGCATAGAGATACACAGCGGCAAAAACCGCATCGTGCGCCGTATCTTCGAGAGTCTCGGATACAGGGTGGTCAAGCTCGACCGTGTACAGTTTGCCGGCCTTACCAAGAAGAATCTGCGCCGCGGCGACTGGCGTTTCCTTACGGAGAAGGAGGTTGACATGCTCCGCATGGGTGCATTCGAATGATGAACGGAAGTTTCACGGACTTGTGCGAAGCAAGGATTACCGTGGAACATCATTCAGAGTTTCCGATTAAATAATACAGTATATCATGCAGAAGATAAAAAGAACAAAAGTGGCCGATGTGCTGTGTCGTACCGACTTCGGCACTATCGTGAACGTCCGCGGCTGGGTGCGCACACATCGCAGCAGCAAGTCGGTAGACTTCATTGCGCTTAACGACGGCTCTACCATAAAGAATGTGCAGATTGTCGTAAATCCTGCCGACTTTGACGAGGCTCTGCTCAAGCAGATTACCACCGGGGCCTGCATCAGTGCCAACGGCGAGCTGGTGGAGAGCCAGGGAGCGGGGCAGAACGTGGAACTGCAGTGCCGCGAACTTGAGATATACGGCCTCTGCGGGAGCGACTATCCCATGCAGAAGAAGGGGCAGACGTTCGAGTACATGCGCCAGTATGCCCATCTGCGTCTTCGTACCAACACGTTCGGCGCGGTGATGCGCATACGCCACAACATGGCCATCGCCATACACAAGTATTTTCATGATCACGGCTTCTTCTACTTCCATACGCCGCTCATCACCGCGAGCGACTGTGAAGGAGCGGGCCAGATGTTTCAGGTAACCACGAAAAATCTGTATGACCTGAAGAAGGGCGATGACGGAAAGATAATCTACGACGACGACTTCTTCGGCAAACAGACTTCACTGACCGTGAGCGGACAGCTGGAAGGCGAACTCGGCGCCACGGCTTTGGGAGCCATATATACGTTCGGACCGACGTTCAGGGCCGAAAACTCAAACACTCCGCGTCACCTGGCTGAGTTCTGGATGATAGAGCCGGAAGTTGCCTTCATCGACCTTGACGACCTGATGGATCTTGAGGAAGACTTCATCAAGTACTGTGTGCAGTGGGCTTTGGACAACTGTGCCGATGACCTTGAGTTCCTGAACAAGATGATTGACAAGACTCTGATAGAGCGTTTGCGCTCGGTTGTGAGCGGCTCGTTCGTGCGTCTTGAATACACAGAGGGCATACGCATACTTGAAGAAGCCGTCAGGAACGGACACAAGTTTGAGTTCCCCGTAAGCTGGGGCATGGATCTCGCAAGCGAGCATGAGCGCTACCTCGTTGAGCATCACTTCAAAAAACCTGTCATCATGACCGGCTATCCTAAGGCTATCAAGGCCTTCTACATGAAGATTAACGACGACGGCAAGACCGTTCAGGGCACTGACGTACTCTTCCCGCAGATAGGTGAGATAATCGGCGGAAGCGTTCGTGAGGAGAATTACGACAAACTGATGGGTGAGATTACCGAGCGCAACATTCCGATGAAAGACATGTGGTGGTATCTCGATACGCGTAAGTACGGCACATGCCCTCACGGAGGTTTCGGCCTGGGCTTCGAGCGTCTTATCCTTTTCATTACAGGTATGCAGAACATACGCGACGTGATACCGTTCCCGCGTACACCGAAGAATGCCGAGTTCTGATTATAAAAAATGAGACTGCACGATGTGCGCCTGAAAGACAGTGGCATGTCGGGCAGTCTCATGTCTGTTTCAGCCAATATCCTGATACTTTGAATCTATGTCTACGGAACAGCTTATGCGTGAAGCCATCAAGCTTTCAATAGAAAACATACCCAATGGCGGCGGACCGTTCGGAGCGGTCATTGCCCGCAACGGCGAGATAATAGCCACAGGGGTAAACCGTGTTACGGCTTCGGGCGATCCTACGGCCCATGCCGAGGTCAGCGCCATAAGGAATGCCGCACGCGTGCTGGGTACGTTCAATCTCTCGGGATGTGAGATATTCACGTCTTGTGAGCCGTGCCCGATGTGTCTCGGTGCCATTTACTGGGCACGGCTTGACAAGGTGTATTATGCCAATACAAAGAATGATGCCAAGGCCATAGGCTTTGACGACTCGTTCATTTATGATGAGCTGGCACTGCCGCGGGACAGGCGCAGGCTGCCCTCGGAGCCGGTCTTGCGTGATGAGGCAATCAAGGCTTTCGGCATCTGGCAGACTAAAGAGGATAAGATAGAATACTGACAGGCATCAGTCAGCCTGCGGCCTGACGTATCCGGAGCATGACAACCGTGCGAAAGCGTGCGGTTGTCATGCTCCGGATTTATTATGCTTTTTATATAGTATTGCGGCCGAGTTCTTTTTCTATGTTCTCTATTACTTTGTCCGTCAGTCTTTGATATGCCTGGCGTGTTATGCCCGACGATGTCTTTATGCAGTGCATGTGTGGATGGTTTAGAAACTGTTCGCCGCCCGCAGCACCGATGGTGTCGCAGTAACAGAGGTTGTCGCCGTCGAGCCATTTGCCGAACGACTCCGTGTCCCAGGCCGGCGAAAGCCCCGTGTTGAATAGTATTTTCCGGTTGCCAAGTCGCTTGAACTCATTTTCATGCAGCAGCACAGTGTTCCTGTTCAGACAGCAGAACACCACGTCGCTCTTCTCGAGCAGGTCGCCCGGCTGGGCGAATGTGTATCCCTTTTCCTCGGCCCACGGTTTTGCGCTTCGTGCAAAATAGGTTATCTCGGCTCCGAAGAATTTCATTGCGTCGGCAATCATTCCTCCCGACTTTCCAAGTCCCAGAATGCCTGCTTTCAGTCCTGTAATCTCACTCGGAGAGCCGAACCACGGCTCGCATCCGTATCCGTGCAGGCGGCGCACCAACTCGCTTATGACGTATTCGATAACTCCCTCATCGCCGTAATCTCGTATTCCGCTGACGTGTATTCCGTGACTCTCGGCATATTTGATGTCAACGTTTGCGTTCTCGGGCGAATAGAGCGAACAGCACATGCCGATATATTTCACGTTGGCGCATTGTGCCAGCGTGTCTCCTGTCAGTCTGGACGTGAAGCTCAGCAGTACTGCGTCGGCATCGTCAATGCGCCTTACGATTTCCCCGTCACTTTCCGGGATACTGTCGTACATCACAACATCGTCAGCGTATTCTTTCAGCCTGGCTTCACCTTCAGCCACCATGTTTACAGGCTCTATGGCCACGAGCTTTTTAAATTTCTTCATGTTTTAGACATTTTGATGAAAACTTCTGTTGGTAATTTTATTGGAGGCCCGACTGCTTTTAGGGCTTCTTGTTAAGTCTTATGCAATCATCTTCTATCGTTATAATACGTCGCTTGTACAAGTCGCCGACAGCCTTTTTGTAATTCTTCTTGCTGATGTTGAATTGTGCGTAGATGTCTTCAGCCGGACTCTTGTCTGTAAGATGGCATACACCGCCGTGTGTGTTGAGATATTCCAGCAGCACGTCTCCGCTCTCTTTGGTCATGCGCCAGCCCGTAGGTTGCAGCATGACGTCTATCTTTCCGTCTTCACGCACAATGTCGATGTATCCTTTCATGCGGTCACCCGTATGTATGTCCTTGAATATCTGATTCCTGTACACAAGGCCGGGAAACATGTTGTCGATAATTACCTTGAAGCCTAAATCGGTTTTTTGCCATACGAGCAGATCTACTTCTTCGCCGTGGCTGTAAGGCGGAAAACTCATGTCGAAATAATGTTCCACTTTGGCCGATGCCACGATGCGGTAACTGTCGTTGTCAAGATGTACGTGTACGATATAACTTTTGCCCTTTTCCATTTTCATCTTTTGTTCGCGGAAAGGGCAGAACAGGTCTTTCATCAGTCCCCAGTTGAGAAAAGCTCCATATTCGTTGACCCACGAGACTTCCAGACAGGCGAAGTCTCCCACTTTTGCCAGCGGATGTTGGGTCGTGGCGATGAGTCTTTCCTCGTTGTCGAGATAGACAAATACCTCAAGTTCGTCTCCTTCTTTACAGCCTTCGGGCACATAGCGGGCCGGCAGCAGCACTTCGCCTTCATCGCCGCCGTCAAGGTACATTCCGAAGTCAACAGACTTCACTACGGTCATTCTGTTGTAATCGCCTAATCTGACAGAATCCATTGTTTGTGAGTTTTTATTATGTGGATTGATGATGTTAAATGTTGGTGGCGGGGCATTCGTCAGCAGTCTCAGGTCCGTCTGTCGTGGCTGACTGTTCAAGCATGCCGTCGCGCATGGATATGGTGCGGTCTGTTATCCCGGCAAGGCTTTCATCGTGGGTTACGATGACAAATGTCTGACCGGTTTTGTCTCTCAAGTCGAAGAACAGCTGATGCAGTTCGTTCTTGTTTTTCGAGTCCAGACTGCCCGACGGCTCGTCTGCAAGTATCACGGCCGGTTTGTTTACCAAGGCGCGGGCCACGGCCACACGCTGTTTCTCTCCGCCTGAAAGTTCGTTGGGCTTGTGCGATGCACGGTCGGCCAGTCCCATGAAGTCAAGCAGTTCCATGCCACGTCTCTTTGCCTCATTTCTCGGAGTGCCGGCTATAAAGGCCGGTATCATGATGTTTTCAAGTGCAGTAAACTCAGGCAGCAGTTGATGAAACTGGAACACAAAACCGATGCGCCTGTTTCGGAATTCGGACAGTTTTCTTGAGTTCAGTTTGCTTACATCCGTTCCGTCGATTACTATCTTGCCGCTGTCAGGCTTGTCGAGAGTGCCTATTATCTGCAGCAGTGTCGTTTTGCCTGCGCCGCTCGGTCCGACTATGCTTACCACCTCGCCTTTGTCTATGTGCAGGTCGATGCCTTTGAGTACTTGCAGCGATCCGAAACTTTTTGTTATGTCTTTGATGTCTATCATATTGTTGTTCGCGGGTTTAGGCCGGGGCCGATAGTTCGTACCGTCAGCCTTAACAAGAATCTTACATATCCGAAACTTGTGCCGGAGTTATTTAAAATGTTTCATTATCCATGTTGTCAGTATGTCGTATGCGCTGCGCTGTTCGTGATGTTGCGGCGCTACGAACGTCATTACTTCCACAGGCTCGCCGTATTGGTCGGGGAATATTATCATGAGACTTTTGCCCGTAAAGTATTTTGTCAGTTCTTCAGGCAGGCGCTCAAGTGCCGGCTTGTACGAGATAGTGCCTTTACGAGCCGTGACAACAACAAACATGTGGTCATCGTTTACGCTGTCTGCCAGTTTCGGCATGTCTATCCAGTGAGCCATGAACGAATATTCGGCGCGTACACCGGGATGACGGTTTTGCAGATATTCGTTGATGAGCGACAGGGTCTCACGCTTCGCATGAAAATGTATCCGACATTCCAGATTGCCCGCCATGCGTGCGAGGCGTTCCAGCCAGCGGTAGAAGCCCGGCTCAAATTCGGCCCTTGACGGCACTGCAACCTGTATGCGCCTGATTGTGTTCAGCGGTCTGAGGCAGCGCACGATGATTATCTGTCTGTTCAGTCCGTTGAACAGCCCCGGTATAAATTCGCCCCAGAACTCTTTGGCCGAATCTTTTCCGGTGTGCATGCCCATGATTATTTCAGAGGCGTTAAATTCTTTGAAGGCGTGTTTTATGCCGTTTATGATGTTTGTGGCTATTCTGACCTGTGTCTGTACCATGGTGTCAGAGTGATTGGCAAGCCGTGTGACATGTTCGAGCAGGTTGCGTCCGCGTTCCTGAAATTTCAGACGGTTGGAGTCGTCATAGACAATGTTGAGCGCGACAAAGCCCCTGTTTAACGTCCTGTTTCTCATCATTATGGCCAGGCCGACAAGAGTGTCAGCCGTGTCGGTGTGCTTCATCGGCACCATTATCTTTTCATCGTCACCCTTTTCGTCTTCAGGTACGGCCGTCTGGCTTTCGAGGGCTATCTGCTTTGATGCGCGTTCAGTCATGAACGAACTGAAGATGCACGTTATAAGTATGAGAATCACGGTGCCGTTAAGCACGTCGTCGTTGAGCAGGCGCTGGCCGTCGGGCATGATGAGGTTGTAGCCCACCATGACGGCTGCCAGTGTTGCGCCGGCCTGAGCGTTACTCAGACCGTAAATTAATTCACGTTCGACGGCACGCATGCCGAACAGTTTCTGTGTGAAGAGTGAGGCTATCCACTTGCTGGTAAGGGCAACGAGAATCATCACTCCGGCCACCTGCAGAGTGTCGAGTCCGCCAAAGAGCAGATGCACGTTGACCAGCATGCCGACGCTGATGAGGAAATAGGGAATGAATATGGCGTTGCCGACAAATTCGAGATTGAGCATGAGCGGTGACAGATGCGGCACGTAGCGGTTGAGAACAAGTCCTGTGAGGAAGGCTCCGAGCAGTCCCTCCATGCCGATAATCTCCATAAGCCATGCTCCCAGGAATGTCATGGCCAGGACGAATATGAACTGGGCCACGTTGTCTTCATTTCTGTGGAAAAAGTATCTTGCTATTCTCGGAAAAGCGAAGAATATTACGAAGAACACTGCCGCAAGCTTCAGGAAAAGCAGCATCCAGAAACCACCGGTAATCTCGCCTTTGAACAGCCCGCCAACGATGGCAAGGACGAGCAGGGTCAGCGTGTCGGTGATGGCGGTGGCGCCAACGGCAATGGTGACGCTGCGTTGCCGGGTGAGGCCGTAGCGCATGATGATGGGATAAGTGATGATGGTGTGCGACGCATACATACTGGCCAGCAGAATGGACGTCATGATGTTGTAGTCGAGAATCACTCTGTTTATGACAAAACCCATGGCCATGGGTACGACAAAAGCCATAAGACCGTGAGTGACGGTGCGCACACGGTTTTTCATAAAGTTGGCCATGTTCATTTCCAGCCCGGCAAGGAGCATGATGTAGAACAGACCGACATGGCCGAACAGGTCGAAAGAGTCATCTTTTGCAAGAATGTTAAGGCCGTGAGGCCCTATTGCCACTCCCGCCAGCACCATGCCTACGATGTGCGGAATGCGCAACTTGCCCATTATGATGGGCGCGAACAGAATTATGCACAACACTACGAAGAATATCATCGTAGGTGACGTTATGGGAAAATATTGGGATATGTCGGGCATGAAATATTCGTTTAGTCGCGTTTTTGTATGCAAAAGTGCAAAAAAAAATCCTCATTTAGCAACATTTAGCTTAAAAGTTGTACTTTTGCAGGCAAATATGCCGCATTTTGAATCCGTAAAGGCATATTGTGATAAGTAAAAAGTTATAAAAAAGGAGAAAACATGAATGTAGCGATTGTAGGCGCGAGCGGAGCCGTGGGACAAGAGTTTCTCAGGGTACTCGCAGAGAGAAATTTTCCTATCGACAATCTTGTGTTATTCGGCTCAGAGCGTTCAGCCGGCACGAAGTATACTTTCAGGGGAAAGGACTACGAAGTGAAGCTGTTGCAGCATAATGACGATTTCAAGGACATCGATATCGCTTTCACATCGGCCGGAGCAGGCACTTCGCGCGAGTATGCGGACGACATAACGAAGTTTGGTGCCGTGATGATAGACAATTCGAGCGCATTCAGGATGGACGACGATGTGCCTCTTGTTGTGCCCGAATGCAATGCGGAAGACGCCCTGAAGCGTCCGCGCGGAATAATAGCCAATCCCAATTGTACGACCATAATGATGGTGGTGGTGTTGCAGCCGCTTGAGAAACTTAGCCACATCCGCCGCATACACATCGCAAGTTATCAGAGTGCCAGCGGTGCGGGTGCTGCCGCCATGGCCGAGCTGCAGGAGCAGTACAGGCAGCTGGTCAACGGTGAGGAAGTGACCGTCAGCAAATTCCCTTATCAGCTGGCATATAACGTCATACCGCAGATAGACGTATTCCAGCCAAACGGATATACGAAGGAAGAGATGAAGATGTTCAACGAGACACGCAAGATAATGCACAGCGACGTGAAATGTTCGGCAATGTGTGTGCGTGTGTCGTCGCTCAGAGCCCACTCAGAGTCAGTGTGGATAGAGACCGAGCGCCCCATCAGTGTGGAGGAGGCGCGTGAGGCCATAGCCGCAGCTCCGGGCGTGACTCTTGAGGATGAACCCGAACGTCTTGTGTATCCCATGCCGCTCGACACCGCCGGAAAGGATGACGTTTACGTGGGGCGTATCCGCAAAGACCTTGCCGACGACAACGGCCTGACTTTCTGGCTCAGCGGCGACCAGATACGTAAGGGCGCAGCCCTCAACGCTGTGCAGATAGCCGAGTATCTCGTGAAGGCCGGCGAGTTTGATAAGGCCGGCAGATAATACGTCGTACGCACATTCCCGGAAAGCATGACTCACGTTCGGTCGGCAGTATAAACACATGTACACGGCAAACGTTGAAAAACAGGCTTTTGCCCGTGTGTATGTCGCTGTTAATCAGCGCCTTTCCAAAAGCTTACCTTTTGCCTTGCGAAAGGTAAGCTTTTGCTTTGTTAAAGGTTACCTTTTACGAGATAAAAGCTTATCTGTCCTCAGTCAGCATGACCTTTCCTGAAATTAGTTGACAGTTTTGTTGTTTAAAAACAGTTGTTGTTT
>CALNFG010000095.1 GCA_939792625.1 uncultured Prevotella sp. | reverse complement strand
GGCGAGGGCCAGAAACGGCTCTTCACCAACGGCGGATTCAGATACACGACCGACTTTGAATGGTGGCTCGGCTACAACGATGAAATACATATCATGGAATATGACTCGGGCAGCGAATCAGTGCGTGAAGTGCTTTTCGAAGACCGCGGCAACACCATGCTCATCTACGGCTACAACGGCCCGTCAAGCTTCGAGCGGTACGTAAAAGTGAACTGACACATTAAATCCAAACATAGTATCAACATTAAAAAAAATGAAAAACATCATCAGATCAGCACAAAGAAATGCGAAGTTGTCATTTCTGATGTACGCAGCGTTCGGTCTGTGCTTCACGGCATGCAGCGACGATGACGAAAGCAACGGCGGCGGCAGCGGAGACCTGCCCGCAATGAGCGACCTCGGCATAACACACCAGGTAACGGGAATAATAGACAGCAAGGGAAACATGTCGACGTTCAACTACGTTGACGGCCGGCTTACGAGTGGACACACCTACGTGGACGACATGGACTTCACCATCGGCGGCTCGCCGCTCACCGTATGGTGCGGCGTTGAGGAAAGCGACGGCGAGAAATACGAAGAGACATATACCAACATCAAGACCAACAGCTACGGGGCGATGACCTACGCCGAAGTGAAGTGGCGCGAAGAGGGCTACGGCGAAGTATACGAGGGCGGAGGCACGTTTACCATTGAATACGACGACAACCGCCTGACGAAGATCACTATTGAAGAGAGTGACGCGGAGGGAGACTACACCTACACTTACAAAACAGAGTTCGTACATTCATGGGACGGCAACAATATAACGAAAGTAACCGCCAAGGAAACCGAAACCGAGAACGACGGGTCGGAAGAATACACCGACACTTATGAATATACCGACTATTACGAATACGGCTCTAACCCCGAGACCAACAGCGGAATCTACCTGCCCCAACTTGCAATAATGGACAGTGACTTCATGTGCTACGCCGGACTGTTCGGTCGCACGACAAGCCACATCCCCGAATCCGCCACAATAGACGGACAGAATTACGAATTCAGCGTTGACAAAGACTCGCAGGGACGCATAACGGCATTTTACGAAAACGGATATCTGTATGAATCGTACTTCTACGACGGCCAGACTCCATCAGCTGCCCGGACTACCATAAACAAAGCTCCGGCCAAGACAAAGGGTCACGGCCTGATGCGCAAGATTGCCAAAAGAATCATCGCGAGAAACACCGGCCGCTGACGCAAGCAAAACATCCGATTATCATTAACTTTAAAAAAACAGGAATTATGAAAACAAATACCGGACATATCAAGACATTCGTATTCATGGTCTTTGCCGTGTTCATGACATTCTCAATGGCGGCCTGCTCCGACGATGACGATGGCGGCGACATACCGTCGGGCTTCTGCGGCACGTACTGCAACAATTACCAAAACCGCGTCTACCGCTATTACACATTCTATGAGGACGGTACGGGCAAGTACACAATGGAAGGCAACGTGTCATACCACGAAGGCTACTTCACCTATTCGTTCAGCGGCGACAGAGTGGTATGCCGCGGCACAAATGTCGGGGCATGGGATGACGGCAGCGTAAGCACAAGCAACATCAACACAACGTTCAGGTACTCCAACGGCCGTCTCGTGACCGACAGCGGTGATGTGTACGAAAGAATCGACTGAAAAAGACTTTTTTCCATAACCGCAGGATGATGTGCCGGCCAACCGTGCGCCGGCCCCTGCTCTCCCACGGCACGAAGCCGGACGGCAAAAGAGCCAACCGCCTGACAATGAAGCTCTTGCCGCCCGGCTTCGTTATTTTTTCCACCCGCGCGGCAAAACATGACCTTTTGCATCGCAAAAGGTAAGCTTTCGGGCCGCCGGAGACGGTCTTTTGCAAGCCGAAACACGGTCTTTTGCCTGTTTTACCCCCACGGCCTTTGATGTTATACATAAAAACATTATCTTTGCAGGCGGAACAATCAACTAAAATGATGACATCGTTTGCAAACATCAACATCATAAAACATAACACCAAGAGCATAGGCAGATGAAAGAATTCCTGCAAGTATTGCGGCGCTTCGTGCCGCCCTACAAGAAATATCTCGTGCTGACGGTGGTGTTCAACATACTTTCGGCCGTGCTTAACATATTCTCGTTCATGGCCATAATGCCCATCCTGCAGATACTCTTCGAGACGGGCGGAGCCGCTACTGCGGCAAGCGCTCCCGCCGCGTGGGACTGGGGCGACCTGAAAGCGTCGCTCAGCGGATATGGCGAGTATTACGTGGGCAGGCTCATAGCCGGCTTCGGTGCCACCACCACGCTGCTCGTCATAGGCCTTTTCCTTGCTTTCATGACATTCCTCAAGACAGGCGCATACTTCCTGTCGTCGGCATCGGTCATACCTATACGCACGGGAGTGGTGCGCGACATCCGCAACCAGCTGTACCGCAAGATTACGTCACTGCCCCTGGGCTTCTTCTCGGAAGAGCGCAAGGGCGACATCATAGCACGCATGAGCGGCGACGTGCAGGAGATTGAAAGCTCCATAATGTCGTCACTCGACATGCTTTTCAAGAATCCCATACTCATTCTGTTTTACTTCTCCACGCTCGTCATCATCAGCTGGCAGCTCACGCTGTTCACCCTGCTGTTCGTGCCGCTGATGGGCTGGGTCATGGGTCGCGTGGGCCGCAAGCTCAAGCAGAAGTCCATAAAGGCCCAGGGACTGTGGAGCGACACGATGAGCCAGGTGGAGGAGACGCTCGGCGGACTGCGCATCATCAAGGCCTTCTGCGCCGAGGAGAAGATGAACCGCCGCTTCGACAGGATTAACTCCGAGTACCGCGAGAACATACGCCGCGTGAACACGCGCCAGCAGATGGCGCACCCGATGAGCGAGTTCCTGGGCACGCTGATGATAGTCATCGTGCTGTGGTTCGGCGGCATGCTCGTGCTGGGCGGCAAGAGCCTCAGCGGCCCCACGTTCATCTACTACATGGTGATACTTTACAGCATAATCAACCCGCTCAAGGAGTTCTCCAAGGCGGGGTACAACATACCGAAGGGTCTGGCCTCGATGGAGCGCATCGACAAGATACTCAAGGCCGAGAACGACATAAAGGAGAAGGCCCACCCGGTGCACGTCAAGGAGTTCACCGGCAAGATAGAGTTCCGCGACGTGTCGTTCCGCTACGGCGAGAAGTGGGTGCTGCGCCACGTCAGCCTCACCATAGAGAAGGGTAAGACCGTGGCCATAGTGGGGCAGAGCGGCGGCGGCAAGTCGACAATGGTCGACCTCATCCCGCGCTACTACGACGTGCAGGAGGGTGAAGTACTCATCGACGGCATCAACGTGAAAGACATGGCCATACACGACCTGCGCCAGCTCATCGGCAACGTCAACCAGGAGGCCATACTCTTCAACGACTCGTTCCGCAACAACATTGCCTTCGGAGTGGATAACGCAACGCAGCAGCAGATTGAGGCGGCCGCAAGGATAGCCAACGCCCACGACTTCATCACGGAGTCCGAACACGGCTACGACACCAACATCGGCGACCGCGGCAGCCGTCTGTCGGGCGGACAGCGCCAGCGCGTGAGCATAGCCCGCGCCATACTGAAGAATCCGCCGATACTCATCCTCGACGAAGCAACCTCGGCGCTCGACACCGAGAGCGAACGCTTAGTGCAGCAGGCTCTCGAACATCTCATGAAGACCCGCACCACGGTGGCCATAGCCCACCGGCTGTCGACAATAAGGAATGCCGACGAGATATGCGTGATGCACGAAGGACAAATAGTGGAGAGGGGCACACACGAAGAACTGCTTGCACTCAACGGGTATTACAAGAAGCTGAACGACATGCAGATGAGCTGAAGTGACGAGTAACGAGCAGACGAGCAGACAAGTGACGAGCAGACAAGGAGATTTGATATCCTCAATAACCTCCCAGTCCCTCTCAGTCCCTCCCGGCTCTCCCAGTCCCTCCCAGTTTTCTCAGTCCCTCCCAGCCCTCTCACCAAAATTAAAAAAAGATTAACCATGCCAAACAACGACAGCAAGACAAACAGCAGAAATGACGCAAACAAGGAAATATCCATGTCTGCCGACGGACCGTCTGCCGGCCATTCGTTTGTTTCTCTCCTGAAAATCGGACTGGCTTACTCGACATTCTACCTGCTGTCGCTCCTGCCGTACAGGGCGCTGTACGCATTGTCAGACTTTTTTTACGTCGTGGTTTACCACGTCGCACGCTACCGCATAGGCGTAGTGCGCCGCAATCTCTCGACATCGTTTCCCGAAAAAGACGGCGACGAGCTGCGCCGCATAGAGCGCGGCTTCTACCGGTGGCTGTGCGACTATTTCGTAGAGACCGTCAAGCTGATGACTGTATCGCGCAAAGAGCTGCTGCGTCACGTCGAGTTCCGCGGCACCGACGCCATAGAAGACAGCTTTGACCGCGGACAGACCTGTGCCGGAATACTGGGCCACTACTGCAACTGGGAGCTGCTTTCGGCCACGGGACTGATGTTCACCCGGCATACCGAAGCCGTCGTGGGACTTATCTATCACCCGCTGCACAACAAGACCTTCGACCGCCTCTTCATCAAGATGCGGCAGAGCATGGGCGGAGTATGCGTGCCCAAACAAGACATCCTGCGCTATCTCATATCGTTCAGAAGGCAGAACCTGATGAACATCTTCGGCTACATAGCCGACCAGGCTCCCAAATACCAGAACATACATCTGTGGCTGCCGTTCCTCGGCCATGAGACACCCGTATTCACCGGAGCGGAAAGAATAATAAGAAAAATGAACAACACCGTGTTCTACATCGACGTGGAACGCCCGCGGCGCGGCAAGTACATTTACACGTTCGTGCCGATGACCGCCGACCCCAACTCGTTGCCCGAATACGAAATAACGAGGCGCTTCTTCGCAATGCTCGAACAGACCATCCGCCGCGACCCGCGCTTCTATCTGTGGAGCCATGACCGCTGGAAACGCACGAGGACAGAATTTGAAAAAGAGTACAAAGTGGAACACGAACACGTCATAAAGAAGTGAAAGCCCGCCGCACACCACCCGCACAAGGCCGGCGCGGCACAAGGCGCATAAACTCACAAGACAATATGATAATAGGATACGACGCCAAACGCATAGTATGCAACAAGACAGGACTGGGCAGCTACGGACGCACCCTCGTCAACGACATAGCCGGCATCGTGGCGCCCGGCACAATGCTCAGCCTTTATGCCCCCGACAGGGGTGACGACAGCCTCAGACGGCAGATAACGCCGCGGCAGAACGTCAGGTTTGTCTACCCCGCGGCTGCCGTGGGAGCCATATCGAAGGCTCTCTGGAGAACCCACGGCATCGTGAAAGACCTCGCACGCGACGGTGTAAAGCTCTTCCACGGACTGTCGGGCGAGCTGCCCGCGGGCATCAAGTCTGCCGGCATAAAGACCGTCGTGACGATACACGACGTCATCTTTCTGCGCCACCCCGAGTGGTATTCGTGGCTCGACAGAAAGATATACGCATGGAAATTCCGCAAGACATGCCGCGAGGCTGACCGCATAATAGCCATCAGCGAATGTACCAAGCGCGACGTGATGCTCTACGGCGACGTGCCCGCCGACAAGATAGATGTCATCTACCAGAGCTGCGGCACACGCTACAAGATGCGCGAAAGCGAGAAGAAGATGCAGGAAGTGCATACCGACTACATGCTGCCCGAGAGATACATCGTCAACGTAGGCACCATAGAGGAGCGCAAGAACATCATCCTGGCCGTAAAAGCCATGCGCCTGCTGCCCGAAGAGATAAGTCTCGTCATCGTGGGCAAGACCACTCCCTACGGCGAGAAAGTGAAGCGCTTCGTGGCCGCCAACGGCCTAAGCCGCCGCATAAAGTTCCTGCACAACGTGCCGGCCGACGACCTGCCCGCCATCTATCAGATGGCCGAAGGCTGTGTCTACCCGTCGCGTTACGAGGGCTTCGGCCTGCCCGTCATCGAGGCCATACAGAGCGGTCTGCCCGTGGTGGCATGCACGGGCAGCTGTCTCGAAGAGGCCGGCGGCAACGCCACGCTGTACGTCGACCCCGACGACGTTTACGCCATGGCCGAGGCCATGAAGAAGATACTGAAGGGCGCACCGGCCCGCGACGAGCGCATAGAGGCCGGCATGCAGTACATAGCGCGCTTCGAGAGCACTGACGTGGCACGCAAGGTGCTTGACGTATACAAGGAAGTGATCAACGGCTGACCGCACACACGCCCACAACCACATACGATGAACACAAAAGTCAAGATAACTATCTGTTCCGCATACGAGGCCGACAGACGGCTCATAGCCGGCATGCCGGCCATGTTTGAGCGCGGCGAAGGCCGGCTGCTGCACACGGGGCGCAACGAGGTGAGACTCTTCGACGGCAGTGACGGCAGACGGTACGTGGCCAAGCGCTACAAGCGCGTCAATGCCGTGCAGCGGGTGGCGTACACCTTCTTCAGGCCGACAAAGGCACAAAGGGCATACAGCTACGCCGCCGAACTGCGCCGCCGGGGTATCGGCACGCCTCACGAAGTGGCATACATGGAAGAAAGCGAGGGCGGACTCTTCACCACGGGATACTTCGTTTCGGCAGTCTGCCCCGACCCGCCGGCGTTCGGACCGCTCGTGGCCGACGACGACTTCGACCGCGACATGGCCTCAGACATGGCCTCGTTCATTGTCTTCATGCACAGCCGGGGCGTGCTTCACGGCGACATGAACTTCGGAAACTTCCTCTACCGCCGCGGCGACGACGGCCATTACGCCTTCACCGTGATTGACACCAACCGCTCACGCTTCTGCGACGGCTGGCCCGACAGACACCTGTGCATAGCCAACATGCGCACCATGACCCACCGCCGCAACGTCTACTCGTTTATCGTAAGGCGCTATGCCGCCCTGCGCGGATGGGATGCGGACGAGACACTGGCCGAAGCGCTGGCGTGTCTCGACAAGTTAGAGCTGAAGCACCGCCGCAAAGACCTTTTCAAGAAACTGAAACACCTGTAAAGCCGGATAAAACCAACGAGCGATGATACCCAAGAAAATACATTACTGCTGGCTGAGCGGCGACCCCATGCCACGCACCACGAGAAAGTGCATCGACACGTGGCGCCGCGTGATGCCCGACTACGAACTGAAGCTGTGGAGTACCGAGAACTTCGACGTCTGTTCGGTGCCGTTTGTCAAAGAAGCTTACGAAAAGCACAAATGGGCCTTTGCCGCCGACTACATACGCATGTACGCCCTGTACAACGAGGGCGGCATTTATCTCGACTCTGACGTCAGGGTGCTGCAAAGATTCGACGACCTGCTCGACAGCAGCTTCATGTCCTCTCTCGAGTATCACCCCACGCAGATAGAGAAAGACGGCGCGTGGAGCATGATTGACGCCGACGGCCGCCGCGTGAAGGAGGGCTACGTCTCGGGCATCATGATTCAGGCGGCCATCATGGGCGCCGAAGCCGGATGCCCCTTCATAAAGGATGTGCTTGACTGGTATGCCTCCCACAACTTCATCAATCCCGACGGCTCGCTGTTCACAACGGTGCTGTCGCCCATGATTTACGCCCGCGTGGCCGAGAAGTACGGCTTCATATACAAGGACATCGACCAGCATCTCGACGGCCGCATCGACATCTACGCATCGAGCATGTTCGCCGGCAACAAGCATGAGGTGACGCCGCGCACGCGTGCCGTCCACCTGTGCGCCCACAGCTGGCACCCGTCGGCATGGGAAAAGATAAAGAAATTTTTCAACCGTAATTAACCTGCACCTCATCGCGCCCTCATCCCTACGGCGCCACAAACGGCGGGGCATGCCCCGCCGCACGATGAAAGCACACATCTCTAAGATGGACAGACGCAAGATATATTACAGGCTCCACAGCGGAAAGAACTCCAAACTGAAATACTACACTGCCAGCGTGCTTCGCCTGGCCGTGCCCCGATGCCTGCTGCGGCCGCTGCTGCCGGGCATGCTCGCCCGGCTCAACGGCAGGAAGGACAGGGAATACATACTTGACCGCGTAAACTATTACTGCAAGCTGAGCGACACCACCGCTTACGACAGGGAACTGTGGCGGCAAAGATCAGTGGCGGTGAAAGACCAGCAGCTGCCGAGCCAGAAAGTATACTACTACGACGCCATGCGCTACGCCCGGTGGTTCGACCCCGCCCTGCGCTGGATACTCGTCACGGGCGACAACAGCGACAGCATGGACGTGCCGGCGATACTGAAGTCGCGGCTCGCGGGCGGCGACAACGCCTGCTCGGTGGTGATGAAACTCAACGCCGTGCGCCACTACATCTTTGTCAACGACAAGAAAGACTGGCGCGACAAGAAGGACATGGCCATATTCCGCGGCGGCATAGTGGGGCGCAGACGTCTCGCCATGCGCTACGCCTTCATAGAGAAATACTTCGGCCGCCCGATGTTCGACATCGGCGTGCTTGACAGGGAGTTTCCCGACTGGTACACGGAGCGCATGACGATAAAAGAACACCTCGACTACAAGTTCATAATGACCCTCGAGGGCAACGACGTGGCCAGCAACCTGAAGTGGGTAATGTCGTCAAACTCGATAGCCGTGATGCCCCGCCCCGTGTGCGAGACGTGGTTCATGGAGGGCCGCCTCATCCCCGACTACCATTACATAGAGATTAAACCCGACTTTTCAGACATAGAGGAGCGTCTCACCTATTACATCAATCACCCCGACGAGGCGCTGCGCATAATACACAACGCCCACGAGTGGGTAAGACAGTTCAGAAACACACGCCGCGAAACGCTCATATCACTGCTGACTCTCGACAAGTATTTCAGAATAACCAACTCAACGACAAGATGAAAGAATACGATTATCTCATAGTCGGCGCGGGCTTGTTCGGCTCGGTGTTTGCCCGGGAAGCGGCGGCGCGCGGCAAAAAGTGCCTCGTCGTGGACAAGCGCGCTCACATCGCGGGCAACATATATAC
>CALNFG010000094.1 GCA_939792625.1 uncultured Prevotella sp. | reverse complement strand
TGCCATTTTAATATAAAGCAACGTGGCATTTGTCTTAACTCCTTTACTCCTTAACTTCTTAACTCCTTAAAAACTAACTTCTAAAAAATTATCCTACCGTAATCTGTCTTACCACGTTTCTTTCTTCTTTACGTATCTTTGGAAGAACAACGGTAAGCACACCGTCGGCAACTTTAGCAGAGATATTCTCCTTATCCACGTCATCGGGCAATATCAGAGTCTGCTCAAACTTGCTGTAAGAGAACTCACGACGCAGATAGTGAGCTTTCTTGTCTTCCTCTCTGTTGTCCTTCTTGCTCTCCATCTTTATCGTCAGGTCGCCATCCTGGTTAAGATGTACGTTGAAGTCTTCTTTCGTCATGCCCGGAGCGGCAACTTCCACCTCATAGTCAACTTCGCTTTCCTTAACGTTTATTGCCGGAGCCGTGGCATTGGTCTTAGGCATAAAGTCAGTGTCAAAGAAATCGTTAAACACATCGGGTAACCAAGAATTTTTACGATTAACTGGTAACATAATCATTATCTCCTATTCGTTTAATTGTTATTGAATTCTGTTTTGTACACGGCCTTCGGATTTTCCGCCGGCCTTCACCATAGAGTGATGCAACTTACATACCACAACAGAAAATGCGCCATATTGTCTGTTCGGGCAGACAATATGGCGCATATAAAACGTTCAGACCGGGATTTATCCCTATCTTATTAAATATCCGATGAAGAGTATTTCGTGCGGTACAGGCCGTCGATAATGCTGTCGGCCAAACTGATGTTAGGCACTTTTATGCTGTCACAGTTAAGGGCTTCGGCCGCTGTCATGAATATCTCAGAGGCCGGTATGATGACATCGGCACGGTCAACTTTAAGTCCGTACTGCTCGATGCGTTCCTCCACGCTCAATACTTTCAGCTTATCATACACAGCCTTTATATCCCTGACGGCCACAAGGCGCGTGTCTTTATCCGAGTTAGTGAGCTTGAACAGCTTGTTGATGTTGCCGCCCGAGCCTATTATACGCATGTCGGGCATGTCTTTGGCAAAGCGTGCCAGGTCGGTCTTCATGGTCTCGACAGTTTCTTTCGACACCATGCCGCCCAGCATACGCAGCGTACCAATGTTGTACGACTGGCTGTGAGTGAGCGTGCCGTCGTGCAGAAGAGAAATCTCCGTGCTGCCTCCGCCCACGTCGATGTAGGCATAGTTGCCTTTCGTGCTTTCGATGTTCTCCACGATGTTGTTGCACAGCAGGCGGGCCTCCTCCCTGCCGTTGATAATCTCAAGGCCTATGCCTGTCGACTCATACAGTTTCTTCAGCACTTTCTTGCCGTTCTCGGCGTCACGCATGGCTGAGGTGGCACAGGCCCTGTAGTCGTCAACCTGATTGAGCTTCATCAGCTGGCGGAACGCCTTCAGCATGTGCTTCATCATAAGCATGCGCTCCTTTGATATCTTGCCGAGCGTAAATACGTCGGAACCCAGACGCAGAGGTACACGCATATACATCACGCGCGATATCTGCCGGCTGCCGTCTTGTGCCGTCCTGAAGTTCTTTATGAGCAGTCGCGCTCCGTTCGAACCTATGTCTATTGCAGCTAATCTCATATCCGTTATTTTTTTATTTATACAAAATCAAGAAATCAGTCTTTTTCTATGTCGTTACTCATATTCTCATCCGCCCGCGCTTCGGCCTCGTATGCGTTGTGCAGCTCTTCCTGCGAGCGGAAAGGCCTGTCGCCGGTCACGGGCTGTATCACGTTGTCGCCCGAGCCGTCAACTATCCTTCCGTTGGTGGTGTCGTCAAGGCCGTACTCCACCGTGCGCAGCAAGTCGCGCTGCATGTCACGGTCGTACACAGGCGTCATCACCTCTATGCGGTTGAGCAGGTTGCGCGGCATCCAGTCGGCACTGCCGATGTAATACTTCGGTGCGCCGCCGTTGCAGAATATCAGTATGCGCGAATGTTCCAGGTAACGGTCGATTATGCCCACGGCCCTGATGTTGTCGCTGACGCCCGGTATGCCCGTGACAAGCGAGCTGTTGCCGCGCAGCACGATGCCGATCTTCACTCCGGCCGCCGACGCCGCATACAGCTTGTTCACGACATCGGTCTCGGTTATGTGGTTTATCTTCATCTTTATCCATGCCTCGCGTCCGGCCCTGGCGTTCTTTATCTCGTTGTTGATGAGCTGCAGTATGCGGTTTTTCATCGAGTTGGGCGACACCAGCAGTTCCTTGAAACGTACCTGCGAGAACGGGCGGTCGATAAAGTCGAACACCTTCTTCACCTCCTGCACGATGTTCTTCCTTGCCGTCATCATCAGATAGTCCGTATAAGTCTTGGCGTTGCCCTCGTGGAAGTTGCCCGTGCCGATGCAGGCAATGTTGCCCTGCTTCGACTCTATGTAAAGCAGCTTGGAGTGAATCTTCAGTCCCTCCACACCGAAAATCACGTTGATGCCCTCTTCCTGCATGCGCTTGCTCCACTTGATGTTGCTCTCCTCGTCGAAGCGTGCAAGCAGCTCCACGACGGCCGTCACCTTCTTGCCGTTGCGTGCGGCACATATCAGGGCCTTTACCACTTTGGAGTCTTTGGCCAGACGGTACAGCGTGGTCTTTATCGACCTTACCTCGGGCTTGAGCGCGGCCTCGCGCAACACTCTGATATAGCCGTCGAACGAGTGGTAAGGCACGTGTATGAACAAGTCATTGCGGCGTATGCGGTCGAGGATGCTCTCCCGGCTGAGGAACTCCGGTTTCAGTATAGGCTTCCACGCGGGGAACTTCAGTTCGTCGTGTCCGCAACAGAGGAAGCCCATCAGGTCTTTGTGATTCTGGTAACGGCTGCTGGCCAGCGACGAGTCCAGCTTGCTGACGTCGACCTTCGACATGAGCTTCTTGCGCATGTCCTTGGGCATCTGCTTGTCGTATATAAGGCGCACGGGGTCACCGTGGCGGCGGCTGTTCACACCTTTGGCAATCTTCTGCAGCACGCCGTAGTCGAAGTCGTTCTCCATCTCCATCTCGGCGTCTTTCGTGAACTTGAACGAATAAGCCTCAAACGTACTCGGCTTGAAGCCTATGAATATCAGCGGCAGGCAGTATCTCACAACGTCGTCGAGATACATGATGTTGTCGTATCCGTCTGACGGCGGCAGCTTCACAAAGCGGCCATGCTCCCTGTCGGGCACCTTGATGAGCGCCAGACTGCTCTTCGGCAGATGCAGGGCGTCGGTCATCTCGGTCTTCTTCACCAGCAGATATATGCGGTTGTCCTCAAGCTGGCCTATCTCGTCAATCTCCGAGAACCATATAGGATTGGTGTATCCGTTGAGGCGCTCGTGGTAATAGCCGCGCAGAAAGGCCTGCTGCTCGGCATTCAGCTCGGTGTTGTCAAGCAGACGTATGTTGTGCTGCTCCAGCGCGCCGAACACCTCGTCGATGGCCACGGTGTATTCCTGGCTGAACTGTGCGTTCAGCCTGTTGATGGTCTTGATGGTCTTGCGTATGTTGTCGTGCTGCTTGCGTATCTCCTTATTGTCAGACTCAAGCAGGCGGTTGAGCGAAGCCATGCGCACGCGGAAAAACTCATCAAGGTTGTTCGAGTAAATACCGAGAAACGACAGACGTTCAAGCAGCGGTATGTTCTCCTTGCGGGCTTCCTGCAATATGCGGTGGTTGAAGTACATCCAACTGACGTCACGCTCTACATAGCGCACGTCCTTCTTCTTTTTTGCGATGATTTTGACTGCCATGATAACAATTATATGTTGCGGATAGTTCTTTTGTGTCTGCAAGCCGGGCGCCGCCGGCCCCTGCCCTTCACCACAATACGTGAAAGGCCGCAAACGGCTGCGGATGCGGCTTATGCCGTTGCAAAAATAAAACTATTATTCCACTTTACGGATGCAAGACATGTTAAAATATCAATAAGATTCGGTTACAATCCCGGCGGTCAGTAACCAGTGAGCATACGCTCGCGCCCGCAAAACAGGCGCGACACATGCAGCACGTCGGCCAGCCGGGCCACGCCCAGACTGCCGGCTATGACAAAAGTAACCGACACGACAGTGAACAGCACGGCCGTGGGGTCGAAGGCGAACAGGGGCACAAAGCTCTTGGCCACTATCGTGAACAACGGCGAAAAGAGCAGTATGGGCAAAGTGTTGGCCCCGACAAACAGCACCAGGCGCGAAGCCCTGCCCCCGCGGGGCAGGCTGCCGCAAGCGGCGAGCGCAAGGCTCATCGACAGATAAGTCATGACGACACCCTGCAGCGTGAAACGGTGCAGACCGCCGGGACTCACGACACACAGCAGCACCAGAGGCACAACCGCCGGCCACGACGGGCGGAACACCGACGTAAAGCCCGCGCCGCTGCGCCTGACAAGCACGCCCGCCATGAAATACATGGCATTGTCCATCGATACAAGCCCCGACAGGGCAGATACGGCATACATGCACAGACCCAGCACACACATAAACGACACCGTGGCCATACGTCCGCACAGCCGGCTGACGGCATAGTACACCACGTAGCACACCATCATCGTGTGCAGATACCAGTAAGGCCCGAGAGGGTGCAGCAGCAGTTTGTCGGCAAACACGCCGGGCGTAAGGCCGTCAATATGCTCGCGTATGGGCAGCACCGAGGCCATGACGACATAGCCCGCCTCCATAACCGCATACGGCACGAACAGCCACCACACCTGGCGGCCGATGGCGCGGATACTCTTGTCCATGTTGGCAAGATAGCCCGAAATCAGCAGAAAGGCCGGCATGTGAAACGTGTAGACCACCTGCTTGAGGAAAGGATATTTACCGCCGAGATATACCAGATGGAACATAACCATAAGGACTATGAACACACACCTCAACCAGTCTATCTGGGGTACACGGTTTTGCATGGACTTATGTTTAATATTTAAATTGTAACTGACATGTTGAATATATTAACCCTGAAACGGTGATTTTATTATATATTACGCCATATTTTTTATTCAGCACAACCGCAATAAACGTACATTAACATAAGCCGCATGTCATTGTCTTTATTGATGTCTTCATGTCATGTCTTTGCTTTATCCTTTTTTACATTCCTTCTTTCAGCACCTCGTACAGCTCGTCACGCGAGAACCGGCGGCAGCAGCCCGGCGTTATGAAGCATGTGTCGGCGGCCGCACGCATCACTCTCTCGTCCGTGATGCCCATCTCGCTCCAGTGTGTCGGCAAACCTATTTCCCTGATAAATGCCGCCAGAGCGTCAATGCCGAGCATGGCGGTCTGTTCCACCGTAGCGCCCTTTACTCCCCATACACGCTCGGCCATGCGTGCCAGCTTGTACTTGCCTTCGGCCAGCAGGTGGCGGTAGAGTACGGGATGAATCACGGCCAACCCCTGTCCGTGATTGCAGTCAGTGTAGGCTCCCACGGCATGTTCAAGCATGTGACACTGGAAGTCGGTGACCTTGCCCAGCTTGAGCAGTCCGTTTTCGGCCATTACCGATGCCCACATCAGCTCGCCGCGGGCAAAGTCGTCAGAGGGATTGGCCAGCAACGAGCGCAGATTCTTTATCACGTTGCGCATCACGGCTTCGTTGATTTCGTCTGAGAGATTGGTGTCGTGCGGCCTGCCCATGTATGTCTCCATGCAGTGGCTCAGCGTGTCGAACGCTCCGCTCGCCACCTGTCGCATGGGCAGCGTCAGCGTGAGGTCGCTGTCAAGCACGGCAAACGTGTGGTAAGCCCCCACCAGAGGCTGCTTCAGTTTCTTCTCCCCGTGGGTTATCACGGCACCGTTGTTCTGCTCGGCACCCGTTCCCGATGCCGTTACCACTGCCCCCATGGGCACGAAGTCTGTCGGGTAACGGTGACCCGTGTACTGCATCTCCCAGATGTCCTCGTCAAGACGGGCCTGAGCCGAAATTATCTTGCAGCAGTCTATCACCGACCCGCCGCCCACGGCGAGGATAAAGTCTATGCCGGCATCGCGCACGAGGCGTGCCCCCTGCTGCACTTTGGCGTATGTCGGATTGGGCATGATGCCGCCGAAGTCGGTCACCGTCTTGCCGCACTCGTGCAGCCATCCCATAATCCTGTCATACAGTCCCGTGCGTTTCAGCGAGCCTCCGCCGTAGGCCAGCATCACGTTCTGCCCGACGCGGGCCATTTCCTCTTTTATGGCACTCTCGGCACATCCGCGGCCGAAATACTGGCGCACGGGATAGTTGTAAGTGAACTTGTCCATTGTCGTTTATGTTTTTTACAGTTTCTTTCCGTTATTTCCGGGCCTGCCGTGTCAGGGTGTCTTGTTCCGCCAGACCTATCTCCCCGAGCCACTCGCGTATGTCGTCGGCGGCTGTGCCCACGCTGTTGCGCGATATGCTGTAGCCGTTCACCATCGTTGCCTCAGGCTCCATGGCGGCTATGTCGTCAACCGTGCCCGACCATCCGCTGCCTCCGTGTGACGAGAACGGGATGATTGTCTTGCCCGCGAAGTCGTATTCGTCAAAGAACGAATACATCGCCATGGGCATCTGATACCACCATATAGGATAGCCGACGAACACAACGTCGTAATCGTCAAAGTTGTCTATCCTCGTTGCAAGTTCGGGACGTATGTCGTCAAGCCGCTCGGTGTTGGCTCTGTCGGCCAGCTCCCCGTAACTCTGCGGATATGGCTCGGCCGTCTGTATGCGCACCATGTCGCCCCCTGTGGCCCCGGCTATCACGCCTGCCATGTACTCCACGCTGCCGTAAACGTCGCCGTTCACCACCAGGCGGCTGGCCGATGTCGCCGCGTCTACACCGTTGTCGGGCAGCGGCTCTGAGAAGTATGCTATGAGTATGTTGTGATCAGTACCCTCAACTACGCCTTCACCGGGTGCCTGTGCGGTGTCATCGTCGTCGCTGCATGCCGCAAGCGATAAGGCGGCACACAGCAGCACGGCCGGCACATACCGGCCGATTGTTCTTAATGTCATTGTCATAAGCTGTTACAGTGTTTATTTTTCTATTACCGTTTTCCGTCCGTTCACTATATATACGCCCGGCTTCAGCGAGTCAAGACTGCCCGCGCCCGTCAGCACCTTCACGCCGCCAGTGTCATATACGTTGTAGCGCTGCTGCGTTTCGGGTGTCTGTCCTATGCCCGTGTCGCCGCCGTCTATGTCAATAAGGTTGTACGCCGTGGTGCCCAGACCTATGCTTTCGGCATAATCAACTATGTGTGTGCCGTGCTGACGGTTGATGCGCTGTATCAGCGGGGCACTGTTGTCGCCGGCCGTCGATTCGTGGTTGAACACAAGGTCGAGGCACGCCTTGTCAAGCGCCACGGGGTCGAGCGATGCCAGTATGCCTATGTCGTGCATCTGCGGCGCGGCCGGACTGCCGTCGCAGTCGCAGTCAACCGACAGGTTGTTCATCACGTCAATGTATATCACCCTTCCTCCGAAGTAGTCATGCACGGCCTGTGCAGCTGCCGCCATAGATTCGAGAAAGGCGTCCTGCCCCTGCCTGTTGTTGAACACCTGACCGGGATTGCTGTAATCTCCGGCCGTGTGTATCAGCGTTTTTCCTTCTCTTGAGGCCATGCCTATGCTCTGGTTTTTAAGCACTCCGCCGAATCCGCCCATGGCGTGACCCTTGAAGTGGGCCAGGTTTATCAGGAAGTCGTAATTGGCTATGTGGCTGCCCACACGGTCTAAGCTTATGTGCGTGTCGTCGGCCACGGGTATGTCCAGGCTGCCCTCCTCGTCCATTATGTCCACGGGGGCTATGGCCGTGAAGCCGCGTTCCTCTATGGCTCGGCGGTGGCTCTCGGTTGACGAGCGGTTGCCTGAGTATGCAGTGTTACATTCAACTATCGTTCCGCCCACCTCGTTTACCAACGGAGCTATGAAGTCCGGGCGCAGATAGTACGTGCGGGCCGATTCTCCCGTGCTTATCTTCACCGCCACGCGCCCCTCGGCCCTTACGCCTAAGGCGTGGTAAATGCGGAGAAGCGACTCGGGAGTGATTTCAGACGTGAAATAGACATCGGCCGGAGCCGGCTGAGCCATGCCTGCGCCGCACGAGATGATGACGGACGCAGCCACGGCCAGTCTTCTGAAAAAAGCAATCATTGTTTATCCTCCTTCTGTTTATTTTATCACGCCTATCTCTTTCAGCCATCGGTCTATGCCGTCGGTTTCGCGGTTAACCGCCCCGAAGCCCTTCAGATGTTTTGCGGCGGGAGTAAGTTCAACTATGCGCGCCAGCGTCTCGTCGCGGTAGGTCGAGGCGTAAGTGCAGAAGGGTACAACGGTCTTTCCGCCGAAGTTATAGCTCTCGGCGAAGGTGTTGATTATCATCGGTGCTGTCCACCACCACACGGGGCAGCCTATGAACACTACGTCATACCCGTCCCAGCCGTTCACCTTATTCTTTATGGCTGGGCGTGCGTCGGTCTCCTTCTCGGTTTTTGCCACTTCCGTGCAGGGTGTGTATTCCGTTGGATAAGGCTTCGCCGGTTCAATCCTGAAGAGTGTTCCGCCCGTCAGCGAGGCTATGTGCCGGGCCACATGCTCCGTATTGCCGCCCCAGCTGAAATAAGCTATCAGGATGTTGTCGCCCTTTGCCGCTGTGCGGGCATGTGCGTTGACTGTGAGCAGTGCCGTTACTGCAAGCACCAGTGTCTTTAGTAATGCTTTTGATTTTGTCATGGTTTTTATAGTTTTTAATTATTGTAATGTCGGCAGGAATGTATCTGTTTCCCATGCTGCAAAGTTACTGCACGGCCGCAAAAAAGGCAATACACAGATTACAGATTTAATCACCAATATCAATGATGTTTAGGTATTGATTATCAGGACTTTATCTACGGACATGCAAAAGGTAAGCTTTCGCCCCGCAAAAGCTTACCTTTTAGCGGCCGAAAGCTTACCTTTGACTGACCAAAAGAGGTTCATCCGCAAATCTGTTGGATGAACAAACACTTTATCTATAATTAAACCACACCATAAAACGCCGCCTTTGTAGGGACATAATTGGCTTAACGCCGAACTTCGTTTCATTATGTCCGCAAGCTCTGAAAGAGCTTTTAAACATCTGAATGTCAATAAAATACGTTTCTTACGAAACGTGCGGACATAATAAATTATGTCCCTACATTGGATGTATTCAATTTATGTTCGTCTTTACGGTAAAAGTTCTTTCTATCCAACAGATT
>CALNFG010000093.1 GCA_939792625.1 uncultured Prevotella sp. | reverse complement strand
TCACCCAGCTCTTTCGTCATTATGGGCCACGTCACCTTGTCCGCCTGCACCTCACGCTCGGACAGTCCCTTGACCGTCACTTTACGGTCTTTGTCCGAGAAACTTTCAAGTCCCAACTTAATAAACAACCCCAAAACGATAAGCCCTATCATGATGCGGGTAGCTCCTCTGCCTTTTTCCATGGTATTATTGTTTTGATTTCACGGGGCTAAAGATACGAAAAATAGTCAACATCCAACGGTTTTAAACAAAAAAAAACACTCAAACACCGCCTGTTAACATCCCGACGGCACACCGCCGCATATCCGGTTGACATACCAAAAAAGAGAGCCGCCGCTTGAACTTCAAGCCGGCAGACTCTCTTTTCCTTATGTCTAATTGAAGAATTCCTTATTTCACGACGGCAGCCTCTGCCCCATCGTAAGCCCATGTGTAATATGACGCTCCGTGAACAAATCCGGCTCCGAAAGCCGTCATTATGAGGTTGTCTCCTTTTTTGAGCATCGGCTCATACTCCCAAAGGGCCAGCGGAATGGTGGCAGCGCTGGTGTTGCCGAAATGCTCGATGTTGACCATCACCTTGTCCATGGACAGGTCAAGGCGCTTTGCCACGGCCTCGATGATACGGATGTTGGCCTGATGAGGCACAACGAAGCGGATGTTGTCCTTGTCCAGTCCGTTGCGCTCGGCTATCAGTGCGCAGTCGTCGCTCATGCTCGTTACGGCGTAACGGAACACCGTGCGTCCCTCCTGATACAAGTAGTGCAGACGGTGGTCAACGCTGAAGTGAGACGGCGGACATACAGAGCCTCCCGCTTTAAGATGCAGGAAAGGCAGACCCTTGCCGTCGGCGCGGAAGTAAGAGTCTCTCACGCCGATGCCCTCCTCTGTTGTGCCTTCGAGCATTACAGCCGCCGCTCCGTCGCCGAAGAGCGGGCACGTGCTGCGGTCTTTATAGTCGACCACAGACGACATCTTGTCTGCTCCAATCACAATAATCCTCTTATAGCGACCGCTCTGTATCATCGACGCTGCCACGTCGAGTGAATACAAGAATCCGCAGCAGGCAGCCCAGAAGTCGAAAGCAAAAGCATTCTTCAGTCCAAGCTTGCCTATGACGATCGAGGCTGTGGAGGGGAAAGGATAGTCGGCTGTCGATGTTGACACCACCACGGCATCTATCGAATCAGGGTCGGCGCCGGTCTTCTTCATAAGCTGCTTGGCCGCCTTGCGCGCCATGTATGAAGTGCCGAGGCCTTCTTCAGTGAGAATACGGCGTTCCCTTATGCCGACACGCGTCATAATCCATTCATCGTTGGTGTCAACCATTCTCGACAGCTCCTCGTTGTTGAGGACATAGTCGGGAACGTAACCTCCGATGCCGGTTATTATAGCGTTGATTTTCTCCATTATTCAACCGTTTCCTTAACTATAGCGATTTTTCCGCGGTAATATCCGCAAGCGGGGCATACGGTGTGATATACATGGAAAGCTCCGCAGTTGGGGCATACTGCCAGTGTGGGAGCTACTGCCTTGTCATGAGTTCTTCTTTTACGGGTACGTGTTTTTGACTGTCTTCTTTTAGGATGTGCCATTTTCTTTAATCTTTAATTATTGTTTTTAATTTTTCCAGTTCACTCCATCGCGAGTCCACGTGTCCTTCACTGTCTCCATCACTGCTTCGGGCAGCTGAATGCTCTTCGAGAGCCTTAATCATCGCAGGATTGCATTTTCCAGGTGCATGCACATGCTTAATGGGGATGCTCAGGGCTATGAACTCATAGATATACCACGAAACGTCGAGCAGGGGGTTATCCTTGCCGACGGTCACGAGGTCGTCGTCTTCTGAAAATTCTTCACCTATGCGTGCCGTCAGGGTATTGTCGGCGCTCACTTCCTGCTCCATGTCGTCAAGACACCTGTCACACGGCACTATGACAACGCCCTCCGTATGGAAGCCGAGACGGTAGACTCCGCCCGAACGGGCCACCGTAATGTCTGCGTGTACCGTGCCGCGGCCCACTTCACGGCCGCCTACTGCCTCGAAATAATCATCGCCGAGATCATAGCTGAAAGTGGTGTCGCCCTCTTTCAGCGAGGCCAAATCAATCTTCAAGGACTCCAGACTGTACATGTTCTTGTTATTATATGAAACAGCAAAAAGCGCCCTTGCCCGTCGCCGCTGCCTCAGGCAACCGCATGGGCGGCACTATTCTTCGGGCTGCAAATTTACAAATTATTTTTCATACAAGCATAAATTATAAACAAAAACATTTGTTTTTAAACTTTTTACGCACCTTGCACCGGCACGGCGGCCGGCTGCCGGCAGAGGCGGCGGCAGGCTCTTTTACGGCAGGTGTCAGACTGCCGTAATGCAAAAGGTAAGCTTTCGCGACGTAAAAGGTAAGCTTTTGCAACGTAAAAGGTAAGCTTTCGCAAGGCAAAAGACAAGCTTTTGGAACACGTTTTGTAAGCACCTGGATAACAACAAGTTACGTAGCCCATGCAAACACAGGCCGGATATGCTCCCGAACGATGTTTTTCAGCGGCTGAAACTTGTCTGTTTGCTTATTTTTGAATATATTTGCATAGGACAGACAGACACATACATGACTAAAATACAATTACCATGAAAAAACTTTTATTCGCACTTCTTCTGCCGGCAGTAACTTCTACCGTCGCCGTGGCTGCACCAGTTGACCTGAAAACAGCCCGCGAGACAGCAGCCAAGAGTCTTACATCCGGCAACAGCAGAGCGGCCAAAGCCTCTTCGACCGACAGCATACGGCTGCAGCTGGCTGCTGTAAGGATGCCGGCAAAAGCCGCCGACGGTAAAGCAGGCAACGCTCTTTATTACGTATTCAACAACGGACACGACAACGGCATAACCGTTGTGGCGGGCGACGACAGGCTTCGCCCGATACTCGCCCGTACCGACCGGGGCGACTTCGACGAGGCTGCGCTCCACCCGGGCATACGGTGGTGGATGGAAGCAATGGCGCAGACGGCCGAAGCCGTGGCTTCGGGGAGGGGCGCAAACACGGCATACACCACAGTGCGCGACGGTCTGCCCGAAAGCATTGACCCGCTAATCGAGACAAGATGGGGACAGTCATATCCCTACAACGCCCTCTGCCCGCAAGACCCTGTACACGGAGGACAGTCGGCAACGGGATGCGGAGCCACCGCCTACGCCCAGCTGCTCAACCACTGGCGCTACCCTGCCACGGGACGGGGACACGTGACATACACGACAAAGACCCACGGAATACACATTGACGAGAACCTGACTGACTTCACATTTGATTACGCCGGGATGAAGACTGCCTACTCCGGCAATGAAGACCCGGCCACCGTAAATGCCATAGCCACACTGATGTACGCCTGCGGAGCAGCCACACGGATGGACTATTGCAGCTATGAATCGGGCGCGGTCATCAGCCCCGTGACTTCGGTTGAACACTTCGGCTTCGACAAGTCTTGCTCCATGACTTACCGTCAGTTTCTCACCAGCGACGAATGGGAAAGCCTGATACGCAACGAGATAGCCAACGGACGGCCTGTAATATACACCGGCCAGAGCAACAGAAACACCGGCCACATCTTCATCTGCGACGGTTACGACTCAGAAGGACTGTTCCACGTCAACTGGGGTTGGGAAGGAAGATACGACGGATACTTTGACCTGGGTACGCTTACGGTTGAGAACATGCCGGAATATAATTTCAACATTGACCAGACCGTAACGTACAACATGCAGCCCGACACCGGCGGTGATGCTTCCGGCGGACCGCCCAGACTCGGCTACAACACGATAGAGATTACTAAAAACAAGTGTGACAAAGGCGACTACGTATCGTTCAGAGTGTTGAAAATAACACCTATCGTAAAAAATTCCGCAGGCTGTGTGGGCTGCATCATATACGACAGCGACGGCAACGAGGCCACGCGCTTCAACTTCAGCAGAACGTATGACTTCGAAATTCCCGGCTTCTACGATTTCTTCTGGAACATGACACTCCCTGCAGAACTTACAGACGGCACTTACACGATAGTACCCGCATTCGGAGAATCGACGGCCGGGATGCTGCCCATGAAGCCGGCCCTGGGCAACAGCTGCCCTCAGGGAATAATACTGGAAGTCAGCAACGGCGGCATGCAGATAAGCCTGCCACCCGCCACGGGGCGCAGTCTTGAGCTGCAGGGCGGCGTAACATATTATGACAAAACGGCTTATGCCGGTTACCGGTCGCTCGTGATGACAGACATAAAGAACACCGGCACATACTTTCTCGACAAGATTTTCCTGAGAAGTCTCAATACAGGCGAACTGCTGCACAGCAGCAACTTTGCCATCAACCCCGGCGAGACAAAGACATTCAAGGCAGACATCCTGATGCCGGCCGAAGCCGGAACGGAGCAGATAGAAGCCTACTTCAACGACCCTGACGGGACAACACACATCATAGGGACATTTGAAGTTACAGCCGAAGCTGCCGTGGCCGGCAGCCCGGAGATAACAATCTGCGCGGCAGCTACCGACAAAACCGAAACGGAATACGGCCGGCCGCTGACACTGACCTTAGACATAGCCAACAGCGGCGGAATGTATGACGGGAAAATCGGCTATATGATAGACGTTGACGGACGGGGCATCCACTCAGACAACGTGAACTTCCGCCTGAACGGAGGAGACAGCAGACATATCGGCATCAGCATTGACATGAAGGCAGCCTGCGACAAATTCGGCGTGAAAGAAGGCGTATGCACCATATATCCGGCATACGTCGACATGGAGTCATACAGCTATGTAGCCTCAGGCAACCCCATAACCGTGACCGTAACGCCGCAGGCCAGCGGAATAACCGCCGCCGAGACCTTGCAGAACGAAAGCCCCATATACACTCCGGGCGGAACTTATGCCGGCGACGATGCGGCAAAACTGCCCAAGGGCCTGTACGTCACGCAAGGCAGGAAGATTGTTGTGAAATGACGGTAAAACAGCTCTTGCGGTCTCACCGACAAACGGTGCGGCCGCAAGAGTGACGTTTTCAGGCTCATTCTTTACGTGAATATACATTCTTAAAATGTGAAAACAGCTGCCGGACATTACCATGAACACGGCTCACACCCGTGAGCTTTATATCAGGCGGCGCCTCCGTCAGGGCATATTTTCACACCGACGCACAGAGAAATACCGATTTATTCACATTCCAAACACATCAAACAAAAATTTCCTCCCTACGGGAGGAGTCCCGGATGTACAAGGATTGTAATATTTATTAACACTTTGTCACGCATTGTTTTTATCCAGCCCGTGTTTAAATACATGAATCAGCTGATGAAAAAAACAATAAAAGTCAAAACAAAAATCAGAACAATAAAATGAAAAAACTATTCAAGGCAAAGATTATTTTCATGGCTATGCTCATGCTCGGAGGAAATATGGCGTTCGTATCATGCAGTGACGACGAGGGCGAAAACCTGCCAACCGAAACGACGGCAGCATCTGTGTATGGCGAATACAACGGCAACGTGACAATAGCTGCAATATCGACAAACGACACCGAAAACTCAGATGAAGGCACGGCTGTATCGGCAACTGTTGAAAATGACACCATCTGCATCGACAGCATACCTGTAAGAAATATGGTAATGGCCGTGGTCAGCGATGAGACTGAAGCAGACCGCATCGTAAAAGAAATGGGAAAAGTAAGCTATAAAATAGGCTATAAGCCTACTGTCAATGCCGCAAAAGACAGCGTGATGCTCGCACTTGACCCCAAACCGCTGCAGCTCAGCTTCAAGACAGCGCCCCAGGAAGAGGGAGGAGACAGTGTGGCTGTGTCAATGGAAGTAAAAATGTCGTCTGCCGACGGTGCCAACTATGAGGGCAAAACCACTAACCTGAAGTTCGTCTTCAGTGCCGACGAAATAACTGTTGACAACGACGGCGCTCAATCAACACTGCCGGACTTCAACCAGACAACATTTAACTTCAGCATGAAGAAGAACGGCAGATAATGCCGGAGGACCTTGCCGCCGGGACACACACGCAGCGACAGGACATCCCGGCGGAAACACTTGCAAACAAGAAATGCTTCATATAAAATAAGGTTTTGTAGTATGTAAGGCGTACAAGTTGCCATGACAAATCTCGGAAGGTAAGCTTTTGCGCACCAAAAGCTTACCTTTACTCAAATCTTTAAACACAAACATGTAACAAACATAGCTGACTTGACATTATACAAACAGAAAAGCGGGACACCGGCCGGAGGGCTGTGTTCCGCTTTTCGCTTGGAGAGAGTATCGCATGAGTGCGTCGCGCACTCGTCATGACATTCTGAACGTCACCGGTATGGTATACCTTACGGCCACGGCCTTGCCGCCCTGCCTGCCGGGAATCCACTTCGGCATGGCCGACACAACGCGCAGGGCTTCTCCGTCGAAGTCGGGGTCTAAGCGGCGCACCACCGTCGGATCGGCCACCGTGCCGTCACTTTCAACGACAAACTGCACCACAACGCGCCCCTCACGGCCTTCCTTCAACGCTGCTTCGGGATATTTTATGGTTTCCGAAATAAATTTCATGAGCGCCCCGTTGCCGCCGGGAAACTCGGGCATTTCTTCCACCGTGTCATACACATCGGCACGTCCCTTGCCGGCACGGGGCTGGTCTGAAGAGCCTATGTCTGCCCGTGCGGTTACCACAGCGGCACTGCCGGCTGTATCGGCTGCGGCCCCCGCGCTGTCGGCCGCAGCCTCGGCAGGTGCCTCGGAGGGAGCCTTGCCGCCTCCGCCGCACGCCGTAAGCACAGTCAGCGCCATGCCTGCGGCCAGCAGAGGTACGATAATATGTCTGTCAATCATAGACTTCGTACATTAAGCCAATCATTTATTTGTCGCGCAGAGTGACCTGAATCACGCCGTTCCTGGCGGCATCGCCGTATTTGTCGACGGTATTCTTGGCATCCTTGAATATTTCCATGCTCTTGACTTCGTCAACCTTCAGCGCCTTGAGGTCGTCTGTCGTGGCTACCTTGCCGTTGATGACGACGAGCATATCCTTATCGGAAGCCGAATTTCCCGTGATAACCATAAGCTCTTCACCGTTGGTCTTGGATTTAACCGACGCAGACGCTCTCGACGCAATGTCAGCCGCCGACGGCCTATCCATGCTGAACGTTATCGGTATGGTATATCTCACGGCCACGGCCTTGCCGTTCTGCGTGCCGGGAGTCCACTTCGGCATGGCCCTGATTACGCGCAAGGCTTCCTCGTCGAGTTCGGGAGAGACGCTGCGCATGATTTTCGGATCGGTAACAGTGCCGTCTTTGGCGATTATGAACTGGGCTATCACGCGGCCCTTGATGCCGGCCTTCGCCGCTGCCTCGGGATACTTTATCGTGTTCCGCAGGAACTTCATCATGGCCTCGCTGCCGCCCGGGAACTGTGGCTGATTTTCCACAACGTCATACACCTCATCGTCGGGCCCGGCCTGCGGGCTTTCCGCCGTCTGTACAGGCACCGTCACGTCAGACGCTCCGCCCCTGACGGCGACACTCTCGCCGGGCACACTCTGCGCTGCCGCGGGAGCAGCCTTAACCGTCTGAGCCACTGCCGGCACGACGCGGCTGACGAGGGCATCGCTCTCTGTCTTGATTTCGTTACTCAGGCTCTCGGCCTTTGGTGTGGCAAAAGCTACTACGGCAACTGCCGCAACCGGGAGGGCGAGAAGAGTTCTCGCGCGGTTCCACGGATTTGATTTTCTTTTCATCATCATAGTAATACGTTTTTTAAGTGAACTTTGATTAAGGTTGTTTGCCATCGAGAAGAGTCTGTCGCCCACGGCCTTGCGTATGAGCAGCAGTTGGTATTCGGCGGCGTTAACGCCGCCGTCAAGCACGGCGCGGTCGGCCGCGTATTCGTGTATGTTCTGCAGCTCGGCCTTGAAGAGCCAAGCTGCGGGGTTAAACCATTGGAAGACAACCAGCACGTCGCACAGCAGGATGTCGACAGAGTGGCGGCCGGCGATGTGTGCCCGCTCGTGGGCGATTATCTCGCGCGAGCCGTCGGCCATGTCGCGCCGGCTTATTATGATGTTGCCAAACCAGCTGAAGGGCGACACGTCAGCGTCGACAACTATGGTGCGCACACCGCCGCCGGCATCAACAACGTGACCGGAGGCCATGAGCCGCCTAAGGGCGACGAGCGACCACACCTCGCGCAGCAGGAAAAAGGCCACACCTATTATATATACGGCGAAGCACACCTGAGCCGCACTGACGACAAAACGGTCAGGACCGGAGGCCACGGCCTGCACCACGGCGTCTTCAATAACCACAAACCCGCCCACGGCGGCCGACGGCGACGACGTGCTGACATGTATGAACGGCAGCAGGAGCGAAAGCCCCATCATCGACAGAAGCACCGCACGGTTGAAGCCGAAGAAGGTTTCACGGCAGAGCAGGAGCTTGTACAGCAGATAGAACGCCGTGAGGCAGAACGCCACCTTGATAGAATAGATGAAGAATATACCCATGTCTGTCAGTTGTTTTTATCGTTTAAGGTTATGCCGGCAGCGGCTTCATGACCGCCCCTCCTCCACCTTCTTTATCAGTTCGCGCAGATCGTCTACCGATATGTTCTCGTCTTTCACCAGAGCCGAAACCACCCCGAGGTATGACTTTCCGAAGAACTTGTCGACAACGTTCTTCAAAGAGCCGCGGCGGTAATCGTCGCGCGACAGCACGGGGAAGTACTTGTAGCAGCGGGCCGTGATGGCCTTGTGAGAGAGAAACCCCTTGTCCTCGAGTATATGCACCAGCGTGGAGAGTGTGTTTACGTGAGGCTTCGGGTCGGGATATAGAGCCTGCAGCTCGCGTATGTGCAGCTCGCCCTTGTCCCAGTAGTGATTCATGATTTCTTCTTCGCGTTTTGTCAGTGATTTCATAACGTTATGTTTTTTGGTTTTTACATGTATTTTCCGTTCACATCGCAAAGTAACTAAAAAATTTAGTGATGTGCAATAGTTTCCGCGTTAATAAAACCAAAAAGGATAGTTATTTAACTAAAGATGATAGTTAAGCAATATAACAGCCGCCGTTACGTTATAAATACAGCATGGAATGGACAGACAGAATACGTCACGTAAAGATAATACTCGTGGTGGCGGCAGTGGTGATAGCCGTCGTATCGCTGGTGGTGTCGAACTCGCTGGTACGAGAATTATCCGACGAAGAACGCAACAAGATGGAGACATGGGCGGAGGCTATGCGCTCGCTCAACACGGCCGATGACAACACCGACCTCAATCTCGTGCTGAAAGTGATAAACGAGAACAACACGATACCCGTAATCGTGACCGATGCGGCCGG
>CALNFG010000092.1 GCA_939792625.1 uncultured Prevotella sp. | reverse complement strand
GTTCCGGTATATGTCATCAAGCCTGCTCTCATCATTTATCGTCACACCAAGTACGCCAAGACGATATTTAAGGGCAGCGCGTCCGCTTCTGGCCGTCAGCACGATAGAATTATCGTCAACGCCTACGTCCTTCGGATTGATTATCTCGTAAGTGTCTGCATTTTTCAACACGCCGTCTTGGTGAATACCGCTTGAGTGGGCAAAAGCGTTACGCCCCACTATGGCTTTATTGGCCTGCACGGGCATATTCATCAGACTGCTCACCGTGCGGCTGGTAGGATAAATCTTTGACGTGTTGATATTCGTCTCTATACCTATATATTTGTGGCATCGCATTATCATGGCAATCTCTTCGAGAGAAGTATTGCCGGCACGTTCGCCAATGCCGTTGACCGTTACTTCCACCTGCCGCGCGCCGTTAAGCACACCGCTCAGCGTATTGGCCGTAGCCATGCCCAAGTCATTATGACAATGAGTGGAAATGACGGCATTGTGAATATTGCCGACATGCTCAAACAGATATCTTATCTTCTCACCATATTCGGAGGGAAGGCAGTAGCCCGTCGTGTCAGGAATGTTGACCACCGTGGCTCCGGCCTTTATGACTGCCTCGACAACACGGGCAAGAAACTCATTGTCCGTACGGCCGGCATCCTCGGCATAAAACTCCACGTCCTCAACATAGCGTTTGGCATGGCGTACAGCTGCCACGGCCCTCTCAATAATCTGCTCACGTGTACTGTTGAACTTATGTCTGATATGCTGCTCGCTCGTTCCTATACCGGTATGAATACGCTTGTGCCTGGCATAACGAAGAGCATCGGCGGCAACGTCAATGTCTTTTTCCACGGCACGTGTCAGCGCACATATCGTGGGCCACGTCACGGCTTTTGATATTTCTATAACCGAATTGAAATCACCCGGACTTGACACAGGGAAGCCGGCCTCAATAACATCAACGCCAAGCTGTTCAAGTTGCTTGGCCACCTGTATCTTTTCTACCGTATTGAGCTGGCATCCGGGAACCTGCTCACCATCCCTTAACGTTGTGTCGAAAATAAACAATCTGTCACTCATCTCACATATTTTTTAGTTTTATCATTAACAAAAAACTTTAACACGCATGTAAACACGGCATGACACAATGTACGGCACGACATACGTCTATATTTCTTTCGGATGGCAAAACTAATAATAAAAATCGAGCCTCACAAACAAATGATAGTTTATTTCGTTAAAAACATGTCATTTCATTACTTTTACAACCTAAAACAAAATAAAATATTCATAAATTCACAAATTATGCCATGACATATCCGATATGCTGAGAACGTCCTTTCTCATCATGTCCTCCAAACCTTAAACTTAAACAAACGGCAAAACTGCCGAACAAACAAAAGACCGCTCACAGGCAGCTGTTCCCCGACAACAGCCTGTTTTGACCATTCGTCATAATTACATCCGGTATCATCACAAAGGCCGGAAATAAAATTCCCCGCGAACCAACTGCTTTACAAGAGATAAGCTTTTGGTCTGCAAAAGGTCGTCTTTTAGAAGCTAAAAGGTAACCTTTTACGACGCGAAAGATAAGCTTTCATAACTTTCTGAAAAACAGGCTGTTACACACGCAGCATCAAACAGGCTGGCATTTACCGTTTACTGTGTCATCTGCAGCAATTTGCCAATAAAGAAAACAAGACAATTATTCTTCGTATATATTTTGCATTTTTAATCAAATTTCATATTTTACACAATATTATGGCAATAAAGCTTACAATAATTTAATATTTTTAGCTGATTTGTTTGCCGTTACAATGATTTTTAGTATTTTTGCATTCAGATATCTGACCATCTGCCAAGACATTGGGATGAGACAAAAACGGTCAGTACAAGGATAAGCAAAATAAAAACAACTGCTCGTGAGAAAACTTCTCGTTTTGTTGACAACGGTATTATTCTTCTTCACAGCCTGCGACTTAAAGCTGAAGCCATTTGAAGTTGATGACAGCGGACACCGCATAGAGGTGTGCCGCTACGACCGTTTGGAAAGCCAATACATCACCACGGGAGACTTCTCGGCCTTACAGCAGATGAATATGGATTATCCCATAGAGACGCGTACGCTGATAGAAGACGTGCTGAAACTGGGCGAAGTAAACGACCCTCAAATCAACCACAAGTTTCTTGCCTTCTTTCAGGATTCCACCTTACAGGCCATCGTGTCTGACGCCGAGTCGCAGTATGCCAACATGGACGACATCAATTCACAGCTTAACAACGCCTTCGAGCGTCTGAAAAAATATCTGCCTGAAATGCCCATACCGTTTGTCTATGCGCAACTCAGCGCTTTAGACCAAAGCATCGTCATAGGCGACAAGACAATAGGCATATCTCTGGACAAATATCTCGGTAAGGACTATCCGTTATACGAAAAATACTATCTTCCCTCGCAAAGAGAATCAATGTCGAGAGAATACATCGTACCTGAATGTCTCAACTTTTACTTGTTGAGTCTTTACCCGATGTCTGACTTTGAGGAACGTTCACAACTTGAACGCGACCTGCACATCGGCAAAATCATGTGGGTGTCCAATGTGGCATTAGGCCACAAATTCTTCAAGTCGCGTTACATCGATGCCATAGACAAATACATGTGCCGCAATAAAAACGTCAACATCGAACAGCTGTTGAAAAACAACAACTATTCAAATATAAAAGTACACCAATAGCACTTTGTCCAAATGCCGTAACATATTCGTAATAATGCCGCATTATTATGACTGATACCACCGATTAAAAGGCGGTATGAGACACATTAATATTATTTTCACAACCATAATCAGCCTTTTCCGCCATCCATGCAATATCCGCGGCATATTCACGTTATTATGAATATGAGAAAGATATCAACGGCCATCTGCGCCATAACATTGTCATTGCTCACGGTGGCATGCACTGACGACAATTCGTTCAGCTCATCACCGTCTAACGTACTTACATTCGCATCCGACACGATACGTATGGACACTGTGTTCTCCACGGTCCCCACGGCTACACGCTCGGTGTGGATTTACAACAAGTCAGGTGACGGCATACGTTGCGTAAACGTACGCCTTGCCAACGGAAACCAAACAGGCTTCAGGGTTAACGTCGATGGCGAATACCTCAGTCCTGAAGCAGGCTTTCAGGTGCAGAATGTGGAGGTGAGAAAGAATGACAGCATACGTGTGTTTGTAGAGCTAACTTCGCCAACCAACGGCACGGACGGTCCGCAACTGCTTGAGGACGACCTCGTGTTTACTCTCGAAAGCGGTGTGCAACAGAAAATAAACATCAACGCTTACACTTGGGACGCAATGCTGATGAGAGACGTCGTGATAAGCAGAGATACAACCATATCACCCGGAACAAAACCCATGGTAATATATGGCGGACTGACTGTTGACAGCGCGGCCACGCTACGCATTGCAGCCGGCACTACTCTATATTTCCATCCGGATGCAGCAGTAGACGTCTACGGAAGATTAGTGACCGAGGGCACTCCCGAAGCCAACGTCACAATGCGCGGCGACCGCACGGATTGGATGTTCGACTATCTGCCATACGACATGGTAAGCGGACAATGGCCCGGCATAAGGCTGCACAGCTCGTCTTATGACAACGTGATAAACTTTACCGACATACACAGTACGTTTGACGGCGTAGTGTGCGATTCATCGGATGTCTCACGAATGAAACTGCAACTACACAACAGCACGATTCATAACTGCCAGGGATACGGACTCATGGCTGTGAGCAGTATGGTGGATTTAAGAAACAGCCAAATAACAAACACACTGAACAATTGTGTTGCTGTGTTCGGAGGTAATGTCACACTTACACATTGCACACTGGCACAGTTTTATCCGTTCGACTCCAACCGTGGGGCAGCCCTGATGTACTCAAACCACTATGGTGACATCGTACTTCCGCTCGTGCGCATGGACTGTATCAACACTATTGTGACCGGGTATGGCGACGACATGGTTATGGGCGACAGCATAACAGATAACGGCCAGGTAGAATTTAATTACCGCTTTATAAGTTCGCTGTTGCGCACCGGAAGGGTTGAAGATAACGAGAATATAACAAACATTACATGGGAAGACGTGGAAGACACAGCCTGCACACCGGGTGAAGACAATTTCGTACTGACCGACATAGACATGCAGAGATATGATTTCCATCTCGACTCACTTTCACATGCCATCGGAAATGCCGACATTAATTATTCGCTGCCCTATGACCGCGACGGCATGCCCCGCGATGAGACACCCGACATAGGATGCTACGAGTTCATAAAAAAAGAGGAATAAAAACCAAAACAGAAAACAATGGAGCATATCAACATAAGCATAGACATCTGTGTGTCAGGGTATGATGAACTGCCCGGACATATAAAGGAGCTTGTCAAAGCGGCAAAGGCGGCAACCGGAAACTCTTATTCCCAATACTCACAGTTTTGTGTCGGTGCGGCATTACGGCTTGAAGACGGAACAATAATAAAAGGTGCGAATCAGGAAAACGCGGCTTTCCCCGTAACAATGTGCGCCGAGCGCGCTGCCATATTCAACGCGCAGTCAAACCTGCCACAATTGGCAATAACACATATCGCCATTGCAGCCAAAAACAATGATGGCTTCACCAGGGAGCCTGTCACTCCGTGCGGCTCGTGCCGTCAGGTTATGCTGGAAATGGAACACCGGTACAAGCGCGACATAACCGTCTATCTTTGCGGCAGAGACAAGGTGTACAGGATTGACAGCGTCAAAGACCTTTTGCCACTGTCGTTTGTCGATGAATCCATGCACTGACATCAACCGCCGCACAAGCTGCGGTACGGACAATATTCGCAGACGGCTTTGTTTTCTGCTGGATAAAAAGCCGTCTGCGGCTCGAATATTTCAGACAATACTTTGTCAAGACGGCAACTGAATTCCTCCTCATACGTTGCAATGTCCTTTACCTTGTCTTTACCGATTATTATTGTCGGATCATAATTTTCTTTCGAAGTATTCTGGATAAACAGCAAAGCCGGACTTACCGCAAGTTTGCGCCCGTTAATCCGTGAGTCATTTTTTATAATCATTGCATAAAGCATGGCCTGAAGGTAGTAGTCGGCATGCAGGTCTGTGTCAACAGGTATCTTAAAGATATCCTCCACGCTGTTGACTTTTCTGTTCGGACACCTCCCTGTCTTATAGTCTATCACACGAATCATTTCTGTTCCGCTCTGCCTGTCGGTTATCTGGTCAAGCCTGTCTATACGTCCGCCCACGTAAATATCTCTTTCGCCGTCACTTGTAACGACCTTTGTCTTATGGTATACTGCTGATTCAACGTCACGCAAATAGAAAGGAGCAAGCACACTGTCTATCTCCAACAGTCTGTTAA
Source organism: uncultured Prevotella sp. (assembly GCA_939792625.1). Lineage (GTDB taxonomy): Bacteria > Bacteroidota > Bacteroidia > Bacteroidales > Bacteroidaceae > Prevotella. The sequence continues at coordinate 3,965 of CALNFG010000092.1, read as the reverse complement.
GATATTTTATAATTACAGCCCGGTTGATTAACTGCAGTCCGTTATACTCAATATGGCGTTCTGCAGCTTTCTCCGGTGTAAACAGTGTCTCGGCAAAAGCCCTGTCAACAAATCTTTCCAACAGTTCTTTGTGCCTTATGGCATAGTTCACACTCTCACTTGTAACAAGGCCGTTATTTCCTGCAATGTTCTTATACAGCAGCTCTGATGCAAGATGAAAAATGTTGCCGAATATTCTGTTGTCCATTTCCTCAGGATCGTTATCTTCGCTTTCCTTTATCAGAGCCACATTATTATAATAGAACTGTATCGGACAACGCATGTATCGGTTTATGCTCGTCGGCGATATATGCGTTATTGATTTAAGAGCTGCAATTATCTTTTCGTCCTTGATTATTTCTTTGGGATGTGATGAAGAAACCTGCAACCCTGCCTGTAAAGAAAACCGTTTGATGTCAAAACGGCTCTCTATCATCAGTTGCAACATAAAACGGCTCATCTCGCCGGTGTTCCCGTTTTCCGTTGAATTGTTATAAACAATCGTGACATCAGATGCTCTTTGTATCAGATTATAAAAATAATATGCGTATATGGCAACTTTGTTGTCGATTGTTGTAAGTCCGTAAGCTTTTCTTATCGAATAAGGAATGAATGACGAGTCGTTGATGCCCTTAGGCATATTGCCTTCGTTGCAAGAAAGAATCAGGACGTTATCAAAATCGAGATTTCGTGTTTCAAGTATGCCCATTACCTGTATTCCTTCTGCCGGCTCTCCGTGAAACGGAATGCTTGTAGAATTGATCAGCTGTATAATCAGCTTCTGCAGCGTTATCGCATCAACGGCCAAATCACCTGACTTAATCAGTTCATTCAGTCTGTTGCACAGGGTATACATTCTGAAAACAGATTCTTGGAAAAGCGGATTCGTATTTTTGTCATCAGCTGAATTAACAGCTATCACTCTGATTACGTCAAGCAGCCATTGCGTGAGTTGTACGTCCACATCAACGCCAAACAATATTCCTGTACCACTGTCAACTGTCAGTTGCTCTGCTGTAGGACTGAATATCCGGTCGGCTTTCAACCTGTCTGCCAGCCTTACGCACTCCTCCGATATATATTGTGAATATGAATGTAAAAGCACTTGCAGGACATTCTTTATCCGATAAGTTCCTTTCTGAAATGAATATCCGTTGATTCTCATGTCCATAAGCTGCATTACAAGCGAGGCCACGGGAGTCTGAAACAGAGGAAATCCCGTTGTTATGTTGACACTCTCTACATTTTCCGGGAAACAATGTATCACCGTCGGCAGCAACGACTCGTTGCAAAGCACAATGGCTGTGTTCTTTCCTGTAGAATATCTGTCGTTTTCCGTCAGCCAGTCCTTTACATACCGTGCCTGTATGTCCTCGGTCGAAGCACTGACATACCTTATTCTTTTATCCGAAGTGAAATTACTGTATATATCATTATCTGAAGAATCAAACTCATTGGGGAAACATTTAAGATATTGCGAAATATAATGTCCGGCCTCGTTGGAGACACATCCCGGTTTGTCCGAGGGCATATAATACACGTCAAAGTCCCAGTAAAACCTTGCCTTACCTTCTCTCTGCAACTTGCCGAATACCTGTTGTTCGACTTTTTGAATCACGTTAAAACCAATGAAAAGATATGTGCCATGATGATAATTTATATCATTACTGCCGGCAACGTCCCTATACAGCATACCTTCATAAGCCAGTCGCTGTTCACGCAGACGCCGGCGGAAATCATTATATATATCTTCAAGATGACACCACAGGCGTATAAAACGTTTCTTCAATTCCGAATCATCACTGTCTGTAAAATTGCTGAAAAATCTCCGCAAGACACTCTTCTGTTCGTCATCAAGATATGAAATATCGTCAAGTTCGTGCATGTCTCTCACATTCTTGAACACATCGGAAGCCTCAGCCATGTTCTTGTCTATATCATCGAAGTCAGACAACAGCAACTGTCCCCAGCCGAAAAAATGATCAAGAGTCTCGTCTATGCCTGTACATTCCGTAAAACTTTTGTGCATGTCACAAACCAGTTTTATCTGGTCTGCCACAGTCAGGTCTGAATGACGCCTGAAAAAATCACTTATCGTGATATATACAGGCGACCATATCGGGCGTCCGGCAATACGGGCCAGATGCTCATTTAGAAACAGGGCCGCACGCTTATTGGGGAAAACGGCGGCAACATCAGATAAATTTGTTCCATATTTACGGATGATGTCTTCGGCGACATATTCCAAAAATTTCCTCATACCACTAAAATGTTTTTTCTGACATACCGGTAACTCAGTCTGACGACAGGCGCAAAGATACGCAAAAAACATGAGAGTATACCGCCTTTTTACTGACACCGTAAGGCATATTCAGAAAAATTCGCTATTTTTGCATACGTACAATCTACATAAACTCAAAACAAACAAAGAAAAAATGGAAAGCAATCCTAAAGACTGTCTCTATTGCCAAAACAATGAGACACAGCACAACCTCATGATAGAGGTGGCCAAACTGAGTGTTTCACGCCTGTTCATATTCAGGGAGCAGACATATCACGGCCGTTGCCTCGTGGCATACGACGGACATGTTGATGACTTAAACCAGCTTGACGATGAACACCGCAACGCCTTTATGACCGATGTTGCAAAAGTTACAAAAGCGATGCAAAAAGTGTTCAACCCGGCAAAAATAAACTATGGCGCATATTCAGACACCTTATCACATCTGCACTTCCACCTCGTTCCCAAATATGTCGGTGGCCCGGACTTCGGGGGAGTGTTCAGAATGAATCCTCAGGCCGTGTATCTTACCGACAAAGAGTATGCAGACATGGCCGAAGCACTGAAAAAGGAATTATAAGAGTCCGACAACAAGTCCCGCAACAGCCTGTCACGACACAGGCGACAGCCTGAACACGGAACTCAAAAAAACAAAATGAAAGAGCCGCCAACCTGTAAAGGCTGACGGCTCCTTTAATATAAAATCAATTATTACATTTCCAAACCACGGTTGTTGAATGTCGCGTTCAGCAACATGAGATACTTGCGATACTGATTCTCCGTAAGAACATAACGCATGTATTTGAGGTCTTTCTCAACGGCTTTCTTTATCATGCCGTTGCGTTCATCAGCATTTGCTCCGGCCGCATTCATCATATCTGCACAGAAAGAAGTGTGGATGTCCTGAACGGCCTCAGCCTGATCTGTTGACAATCCCAGGCAGTCTGCAAGTTTGTCATAATTTACCGCCATGTTATAGGCGCTTGCATTGCTGGTGTTGTTCAAATTCTCGTTCTCCGCAAATGTCATAGTCATGCTAAGCACGGCTACAACGGTTAAAAACAATCTTTTCATAATCCTCAAAATTTACTTTTTACCTTTGGACTTCAGTTCTTTTCTCACGAATCGCCTCAGCCCGTTATCCTTTACTTATTAACTCTATTTGTCTTTCGACGTTGCAAAGATACAGCTATTTTGCCGACTACGCATAAAAATATCATACTGTTTGCGTTAACAGCTTACTTTTTTGACTTATATCAAAAAAAATAAGCAATCTTTTAATAACATGAATGTTTGATGGTTTGACATATTCATGGCAAGACGGTAAAAGCTGCATGATAAATTCCACAACGGAAAATAGCACTGCGGAATTTACCACGGATACTCAAACTTTTTACCCGTTGGCGGAATTATTAGTGTTTTCGTGGCAGACGCTTACGGTTTGTTGCATTTCAATGTTTTTTGCTTACGGTTTTCGCTCGCTTCCGATAGGTTTTCAAAAGGTTACCTTTTGAAAGGCGAAAGGTTACCTTTTGAAAAGCAAAAGACCGTGTTTTGCAAGCTGAAAGGTCATCATTTGAAACTGTAACCATCGCTACTCAAAATAATTCCGCCAACGGGTAAGTTTTTGTCTTTTTCTACTTAG